>JAPYTO010000203.1:0-3172 GCA_029941865.1 Fuerstiella sp.
ATCACCGGTCAGTACGACCACATCAACGGCGTGTTTGATCTGGGGGGACGAATTGCACCGGACCATCAGGCGCTGCCCATCCAGATGAAGAAGGCAGGATATCAGACGGCGATTGTCGGCAAATGGCATCTGAAAGCCGAACCCAACTTTGACTACTACAAGGTGTTACCCGGCCAGGGAAAATACTTCAACACAGAATTCCGAATTCAGGGCGATCAGCCGTGGCCGAAGAATGTCGTGACGCATCAGGGCATGCATTCCTCTGATGCCATCACGGATTCCACGCTGGAATGGTTCAGGAAACATCGTGACGCCGACAAGCCGTTCTTTCTGTGTCACCAGTACAAGGCTCCGCACGATTACTTCGAAAGTGCACCTCGCTACGACACCTATCTGGCCGATGTCGAAATCCCCGAGCCTGATACGTTGTGGGACATGCCGGACACGTGGGGCTCAATCGCAACACGAGGCCACAACGATGAATTGGTGCCCCACATCGGCACTTCGATCGGTCGACGCAATCCTCGTCGATCTTATGCCGTTGATCTGCCCAGAGTCTTCCCGGAAGAATTCAAGTGGGATCACAAGGACCCGAATCTTTCCGACTACGACATCAAGCGACTGGCGTACCAGGCGTATCTCAAAAAGTATCTGCGTTGCGTCAAGGGCGTCGACGACAACCTGAAGCGGTTATTCGATTACCTGAAGGCGGAAGGGCTGTACGCCAACACCGTCATCATCTACACCGGTGATCAGGGGTTCTGGCTTGGCGAAAGAGACTACCAGGACAAACGCTGGGCCTATGATCAGTCTGAACGAATGCCCTTTATCGTCCGCTATCCAGAGACCATTCCACCTGGCATCCGCAGCGACGCTATTGTGGAGAATGTGGACTACCCCGCTCTGATGCTGGACTTCGCCGGCGCTGAGATTCCGGCCTCCATGCAGGGACGATCATTCCGTAGCATATGCGAGACCGGCAAAGAACCAGACGGGTGGAAGCAGGCGACGTACTACCGATATTGGATGCATATGGCTCACCACGACAACCCTGGCGAAATGGCCATTCGCACGAAGACTCATAAGCTGATCTACTTTTACGGCTGCAACTACAAAGGCGCTGATCAGACGCCGCCGGCCTGGGAACTGTATGACCTGGTCAGGGACCCGCAGGAACTGAACAACGTCTACGACGATCCTGCCTACCGTGATGTACGCTCGACGTTGAAGATTCAATTCGCGCAACTACGCAAAGACATCGGTGACGATGGTTCGCACTATCCGCAGTGCGAAGAAATCGTGCAGGAGTTCTGGGACTACGACGAAGCGGACCGACAACGGGCGGTCGAATTGTCGCACGAATTTCGGGCACGACGTGAAGCCAGTCTGGCGAAGCGGAAAAAGTAGTCCGGGCTGCCTGGTTGGATATCGCCATTTTTGCACTTAGCGGGGCCGAGCCAGCACAAAGGCCGAGACATCGTCTCACGTCAATCAATAAAGTAGGACGGATCCAGGAGCCACAGCGACGCCGCTCCGGCAAAGGGATGATCAGAGAAGTGGGCGGACAATGCCGGAACAGCGTTTCGCTCGGTCGGGCCTGATTTCTCGCCTACGCCTCCAGCGTGCCGCGAAAAATCGTGACGGCTCGTCCCCGCAACAGAACGCGATCCCCCACGACACTCATCTCCACCGTTCCGCCTCGATTTGACGCCTGATAGGCGATCAGCTCGCTCTTACCCAGTCGACGGCCCCAGTGATCGGCCAGACAGCAGTGTGCCGAACCTGTCACGGGATCTTCATCAACGCCCACTGCCGGTGCAAAAAACCGCGACACAAAGTCGAACCGGGATTCAGCGGGCGACTTAGCCGTGACGATGATGCCTCGCACATCCATCTGTTTCAGTTTCCGAAAATCCGGTTGAACAGTCTCGACGAGTTTCAATTCCGGAACTTCCACCACGTAATCAAATATGTTTCTGCCGACGTACGACGCCGGGATCGGGCTACCGTCGACAAGCAGGCTCTCCAGCAGACCGTCGGGAGCGGCACATTCATCGGCTGGCGTAATCGGGAAGTCCAGTTGAATCAACTCGCCCCAAGACTTCACGTTCAGCTGGCCACTGCGAGATTCAAAACAAATGTCCGCTCGGTTCTGCACAATGCCGGATTCCCACAACGCATGTGCAGCAGCCAGCGTGGCATGACCGCACAGGTCAACTTCTGTCAGCGGAGTAAACCAGCGCAGGTCGAATCGGTTGGACGCCAACTTTCGAGCGAAGGCCGTTTCGGCAAGATTCATTTCAGCGGCCACGGACTGCATCCAGTGACCGTCGGGTTCGTCGTCAAGGAACACGACGGCCGCCGGGTTTCCGGTAAACGGTCGATCGGCGAAAGCGTCAATCTGAAAGATAGGCAGAGACATGGAATATGTGGCGAATAAACAGCGGGCGGCGGCAGTCAGGAAGAAGGCAGTTTCCAGAATGACAATGATTTGGCCACGCCGTTCGCAATGAATGCTTGTTTTTGGTGGAATTGGAAGCAGTCAGTGTTTTCGCACAGACAATTGTGCCCGTTTGACACGACGTCGACAGCGAGCGACTTCCGAGCAGCCCCTGATGGAATTTGACATGAATATGTATCGCCGCACGAAATTCGTCACGTTCCTCAGTCTTCTGCTGCCGTGTCTTCCAGCAGACACATTGTCTGCAGATCAGTCACCCGGTCAGCAAGACGCGACATCAGCAGACCTGAAGCTGACTGAAACCGAAGCCGCCATCACGATATCTCAAGGCGGCCAACAGGTGGTCGTGTACAATAAGCAGTCGCCGCCGCTGCCGGACGGGATTGATCCGACCTATCGTCGCAGTGGCTTCCTGCACCCAGTGTCTTCACCAGCCGGTAAAGTCGTCACCGCAACGTTTCCTTTCGATCACCCACATCAGCATGGAATCTTTTCGGCGTGGGTTCGCACGAAATGGGATGGCCGCGACGTCGACTTCTGGAATCTCGCCGGCGGTACCGGGCGAGTTCTCCATCAGCGCGTCGTCACTACTTTCAGCGACAACAAAGCAACCGGTTTCGAAGTGGAACTTGTACATCAAGCTGTGCAGGAACCGGTGGTCGACATCCTGCGGGAACGCTGGAAGATCTCCGCCTATCCGACCGATGGCAC
>JAPYTO010000203.1:3272-12603 GCA_029941865.1 Fuerstiella sp.
TGGTCGACATCCTGCGGGAACGCTGGAAGATCTCCGCCTATCCGACCGATGGCACATATCACTGCTTCGACCTGGAAACGACGCAGACAGGTCTGACCGACACACCACTCATCATCAGCGAATATCACTACGGCGGAATCGCACTCCGCGGCCCCGAGCGATGGCTGCAAAAGAAGTCCGGGAATGCTGCGGGTGATGGTGACACACAACGCGAACCGAGTGACTTTCTGAACGATCACGGATCGGAACGCCGCAAAGGAAACCACGAACACGCCCGGTGGGTTTCACTGACAGGAACGCTCGACGCCGACGCGGTCAGCATCACCGTGCTGTGTCACGCCGAAAACTTCCGAGCTCCCCAGGCCGCTCGGCTACACCCCACCAAGCCGTACTTCTGCTATGCACCGTGCGTTGATGGGGAATTCGTGATTGACAGGGATCACCCATTCCACGGCCGCTACCGATTCCTGATCACGGATGCCGCACCCGACGTCGAATGGCTTAATCAGCAATGGAACAACTGGTGCATGTCGAGTCGCTGATCCGACATTGCTATCACGGTGTATCGTCAAGTCTTAATTCTGGGGTAGCCGAAGTCGCCAGACTTTGGACGACATAGAGTAAAGCCTCCAAACTCTGGCGAGTTCGGCTACGGAACAACGCAAATTCTCGAACTTAACCATGCGCGAGAAGCAGTTTCGAAACCCCTCTTGCATGACATTTGGAAACCCGAAGCGTGAGCAAGGGACTGTAAACGAAGCAATTCCAAGGACATCCCTCGCTCACGCGTCGGGTTACCAGCAGTTTTGAAGCTACTTGTAATCACACCAGCTTCTGTATCTTCGCGAAATCATCTTTCAGCGACGCATACAACTGCTGATACACCGGGTACGCCTTATTGTATGTTTTCTTCGCAGCGGACTTCGCGGCCGTTTTTGTGACGACCGAAATTGTCGCCTTGCAGGCTTCGACCACATCCTTGTAGGCCCCGGTGCCTGCCGCCGCCAATAACGCGACGCCATACGCCGGTCCCTCTTCCGCATTGATTGTCACAACGGGCTGTCCATAAATGTCGGCCTGTATCTGTCGCCAGTACTGACTTCTGGCTCCACCGCCGGAAAGTCGAATTTCCTTCACCGGAATGTTCATGCTCTTCGCAATCTCCAGCGAATCACGCATTGCGTAGGTGGCACCTTCCATCACGGATCGAGCCATATGTCCCTTGCCATGCCGCAGGCTCAGACCAATCCAGCTGCCACGAGCGTTTGGATCGGCATGAGGAGTGCGTTCGCCAGTGAGATACGGCAGAAAAAACAAGCCTTCCGAACCAGCCGGAGCTGTCGCGGCCTGTTGCGTAATCAATTCGTAAGGATCTACCTTCTTTTTCTTTGCGGCGGCGACTTCTGCCTGGCAGAGTTCGTTGCGGAACCATTGCAGGCTTCCACCAGCAGACAACACGCAGCCCATCACGTGCCACTTGCCTCGCACAGCGTGGCAGAATGTGTGCAGTCGTCCCTCAGGATCGACCTGGACCTCATCGCTGTGAGCAAACACAACTCCGCTGGTACCCATCGTTGCCGACACGACGCCTTTGCGAACGATGCCGTTGCCGATGGCGCTGGCGGCCTGGTCGCCGCCGCCACCGACGACAGGTGTCCCGACCTTCAGACCCATTGCCTTTGCCGCGATCGGTGAAAGTCCGCCAGTCACGTCCTCGGATTCATGCATCCGTGGAAACAGGCTGGCGTCCAGGTCCAGTTTTCCGAGCAGCGGCTTTGACCACTTGCGTTTCACGACATCCAGCAGCAGAGTGCCGGATGCGTCGCTGACTTCCGTTGCGAATTCGCCAGTCAGACGATACCGCACGTAGTCCTTCGGCAGCAGAACCTGAACGGTTTTGTCGAAGTTCCGTTTCTCGTTGTTGCGCAGCCACAGGATCTTGGGAGCCGTAAAGCCGGTCAAAGCCGGATTGGCGACCATCTTAATCAGTTTTTTTCGTCCCCCTGCCCGCTTTTCAATCTCTGCACATTCCGCTGCGGTCCGCTGATCGTTCCACAGCAGCGCTGGGCGAATGACGCCGCCTGACTTATCAAGAAACACGCTGCCGTGCATCTGACCGCTCAGACCGATGCCGCCGATGTCGGCTGCCTTCAACTTTGCCGCGCGCATGACCTTCTTCACGCTCTTGACGGAAGCCGCCCACCAGTCGACGGGATTTTGTTCTGACCAGCCCGGCTTCGGACTGTACAGCGGGTACTCTACCGTCGCGGATGCAAGGATCGCACCGTCCTCGTTCATCGCCAGAGTTTTAGTGCCACTGGTGCCAATATCGATGCCAAGAAAAACTGCCATGCGTCTATGCTTCAAAACGGAGTGAGTATCATTTTTAGGCAGTCTAAAAGACTACGCCGAAATAGGAACAGACCGCACACGTTTTGTTGGCAACGAAACGTGTTCGGGCCCCGTCGCAGTCCTATGCAGCGCATGATTCCCTTGAGCGAGGGATGTTAGAGCATTTTACTTTTTTTCGTAGCGGAAGCCGCCAAGGCTTTCGACCTGTCACTGCCGAAATTCTTGGCGAATTCCGCTACAGAACGACCGCGTGATTTTGAAAACTGCTGTAGTGCGTGTCGCACGGACGTATAGCGGGGCCGGCGAGCAATCTCGCAGCTGAAGGGCGCGGAAGTCGTCACGCTTCGGTGGAGCGCGCTCTACCGATGCCGATTCCATGCGAGCGCCGATGGCATGCTGGCAATGGGGGCCGCGGACAGGCAGACCAGAGCGGTCCACAAACTCTTCCAGTAGATCGTCGAGGGTGTTGCAACCCACGTTGTGGCACACAGCAGCACAACAGCGACCGCGCACACAAAGACCTGATTGGTGGTCAGCAGGCGCCTGACCACAGCGTTGGCATAAACGCAGGCAGTGCCGCCACAAGCAACCAGCACAACCAGGCACAGCAGCAATGCAGATGCGAATCTTTGGCCAGGTTCACCGAAGTATGTGTAGATCACAAGAACCAGTATAACGATCGTCGGGACCGTAATGATCGCCGAAAATCCAAGCCACCTGCGTCCTGTCAGCACGACACTCCCTGTGATCCCTAAAGAGGTCCACGCCAAAAGAAATGAGGCCGCTGGCACTACCAGAATGGTCAGCCAGCCCAGTTGTCGTACCAGCCATAAGTTGCGAATCTGTTCCGTGGTATTTGCGACGCCCGTCACAATTCCACACATCACCAGAAGAAACAGCACGGCCCCAAAAACCATCAACCAGGAAACGGTTGTCACTTTCAGCCACGCGCGTAACAGAAGACTTCCAAGCTGCGCGTCCGAAAACGGTAGCGTACTGTGGATGGATTTCAGTTCACCAGAGCGGGTGGCCCACATTTCGCCGCCCAACCACGCCCCCATCGCAAAACCGATGTAGCCCGACGACAATGACAGTAACACCAGAATGTCTTCGATGTGGTTCCGGCCGCTACGCCACGCAAACACCGCAAGTATGGCAAACAGTCCAATAATGATGCCAGACATCCAGCGCACGATATGCCTGTTCCGCGTCCATTCCATGTCCAGCAATGCTGTCGGAGCGTCTGGCAGCGGAACCAGCGTCAATGCCCTATCGTCGGCAGCCATCATGTACGGCGTTTCTTCGATTCGCGCAACCAGCCTGCTGGCGTCCGTTTCGCCGCAGCGAAATTGTTTCAGTCGGAACAGAGTTATGCACCATGTCACCAGCAGTGTTGTTGCGATGACCGCCAGGTCGACGCCCGTGAATCGATGCCAGGCGGTCATTGGAGCGTCCCAGCCATCGCCATAGAAGTGGTCGGCAAACCATGCGACCCACATGCCAACACACAGCAGTACGACCGCCAATCTGCGCCAGAGAAATGTCGTCAGCCACCAGCCGCCAGCGGTCATCACCGTGGCAAACGTTCCCAGACAAACCGTCGTCGTCATAATGGGCCATGTCGAACCAAAGACGATTCGATAGCCCAACTGACTGATCACGTTAAGCAGCATGATCAGACAGGGCGGCACCAGCCAGAAATACGTCGCCAGCAGCCTTGACGACACAGGGTGCAGCCTGCTGAATTTAGGCATTTCGACAATCGCCGCACCGGAGGCGGCGCCGTAGAAGAACAACGCAATACCAACGTAGCTGAAGTAAAACGAAAACCTGGCGTGTACCTGGCCATCGGGTGACATCTCGACAAATCCCGTCAGCGCCCATCCCAGCCATGGTACGATGATCGCCACAAGAACGGCCGCGTAGGCCAGATGAACGGCGTGAGAAGAGAATTCCCACATTAACGCCTTCCAGATTCTCAGCATCTCAGCCTCCCACTCGCGCGACGAAGATTTCATCCAGTGACGGTGTTGCCTGCTCAATGACCTCGCCGTTGTGCTCAGACAGCCAACGCTGAAACTGTTCGTGCTGACCGTTGCAGACAACGCTCCATTCGTTCCCTTCGCCACGACAACTGACGCTGCCAGGTATGTCGGGCGCGGTCTGAGCTTTTTCCGGCAGTCGAATCGTCCAGCGGGAATGTTGGGACAGAACGGCTTCCAGACGATCGCACAGTAACAGACGACCGCCGTGCAGCATCGCCACGCGGTCGCTGACCCGTTGCACTTCGTCCAGCAGATGTGACGAAAACAGAACCGTGCGCCCTTCGTCAGCAACGGTGCGGATGATGGCCGCCAGAATGTCACGACGCACAACCGGATCCAGCCCGGAGGACGGTTCGTCCAGCAACAACAGCTCCGGACGATGAGCGATCGCCAGCAACAGTCCAACTCGCGCCAGTTGACCACGCGACAACGATCGAATTCGCTGTTTGACGTCCAGATCGAACATCGCCACCAGTTCATTAGCGTATTCGTGGTCCCAGTTCGGATAGAATGCACTGCGGTAATGCATCAGTTGATCGATACGCATCCATGTCGGTAGATCACGGTCTTCTGACAGATAGCCGATTTTCCCAAGGACTGTCGCCGGTTCCTGCACCGGGTCCTGACCAAAGACGCTGATAGAACCCGAAGAAGCTTTCAGCAATCCCAGCACGTGTTTCAGCAGAGTGGTCTTGCCGGCTCCGTTTTCACCCACCAGGCCGAAGACTGACCCTTTTGGCACTGAAAACGTCACGTCCTGCAGCGCCTGCTTCTTTCCGAACGTGCGACCAAGTGAGTGGATATCGATTACGTTTTCTGTCACTTCTTTTCTCCCTTACGGAATCGCGAACCTCTCTGACGCACCAGTGTGACCACATTCTCAAGATCAAAATCCAGTTGCACAGATTCTGCCAGCAAGGCGTCAATCCGGTCGTTCAAAATCCGATTCTTTTCGCGGCGTGAAAGCGGCGATCCGGCATCAGAGACAAATACGCCGGAACCTCGCCGGGAAACCACAACGCCGGCGGATTCCAGCTCGCGATACGCACGAGCGACCGTGTTGGGATTGATCAACAGCTGTTCTGCCAGCTTGCGAACAGCAGGCAACTGCTCGCCCTGGTCCAGTCGACCGGAAGAAACCAGCAGCTTGACCTGGCTGACCACCTGCTGATAAATCGGAGTGCCGTCGTCCTGAGAAATTCGAATCTGCATTTCCACGCCCTAAGTAGTGTATTAACACAATAATACAATTGTGCAGCGATGCGTCAAGTGCTTTTTTGGAAGCCGGATGGTTTATTTCACAATCGGACGAAACCCACTCGAGTTTGTATTGTCATTGCGATCAAAGTCCGTAGTTCCAGCCAATTGAAAAATGAGCAGGCCGAAAGTACGAGAGCAGGTGGCCCCGAAGGCGATGGGTAGCCCAGGTTGCTTGCAACCTTTGGGTGCCGCAGGCACAGGAGGCTGTGACGTAACGATATTCCGGCAATTGTTGCGGCAGAACGTTGTTGTTTTTCGGTTGGTCCGCACAGCGGACCAAACGTTGGCTAACCAGATTTGTGGGCAGCGACAAGTCGTAAGCAATCGTGCGACCCGGTCCCAGCGGGCCGAACAAAGAAGCACCCGCGCACAGTGAAGAATGACGGAATAACCAATATCGAACAAGGAACTACCATTGTCCAGGTGGGGGAGTTCTGAACTTCATCCATGGACATTCTCTATTCGACATTGGATATTATAACCCGCCGCGTCGGGCGTACATTTCCGCTGTGCCCGGCGGGAGCCCCTCACACAGCGCACGTTTTCAAGTGCCGGCAGCGCAGACCGGGGCGTGATCTGAGACTATATTACTGCAGGCCAATCAGGCGGTGCCGGGCCATGTTTCGGATGTACGACTTCAAAATGGACGAGCTCATGGCACATCGTTTTCTGATATTCACCTGCTGCCTGATTTCAGCAGCAATCTGTGTCGCAGCGGACGATGCCCAGGACACGGCCCGTTTGCAGAACTGGGGAGAATGGCGGGGCCCGTTGCGAACTGGAGTTGCGCCGCTGGCCGATCCACCTGTCGAATGGAACGAGAAGAAGAACATCCGTTGGAAGGTTAAGTTGCCGGGGTTGGGCCACTCATCACCAATCGTTTGGCAGAATTCTGTCTTTCTGACCACAGCGATACCGTACGGCCCACAACTCGATCCCGTACCCGCCACCGCACCTGGAGCTCACGACAATCTCGACGTGACTCAGAAACATCGATTTGTTGTCGTCTGCGTCAACCGCACGGACGGCACGATTCGCTGGCAGACTGTTGTCAACGATGTGTTGCCGCACGAAGGTGGACACGATACCGGCAGTCTGGCATCGGCATCACCCATCACGGACGGTAAACGCGTCTATGCGCATTTTGGCTCGCACGGTCTATATGCTCTGGATTTCGACGGCAAGCTGCTGTGGAAACGCGATTTTGGAAGAATGCAGAGCAAGCACGCTCACGGTGAAGGATCGTCTCCCGGCCTCCATGATGGGACGCTTGTCATCAACGCGGATCACGAACAGCAGTCATTTATCGAAGCCATCGACGCGGCGACCGGAGTCACAAAATGGAAACAGAACCGCAACGAAGTCACATCCTGGTCTTCACCGCTGATTGTGGAAGACGGTGAGCGGGCGCAGGTTGTGGTTGCGGGGACGGACCGCATTCGAGCGTACGACCTGGAAACGGGCGATGTCCTGTGGAAATGTGGTGGGCTGTCGTCGAACGTCGTGGCAACTCCGGTCGCGGCTGGCGGTGTGCTGATCACGGCCAGCAGTTACGACACTCGAGCCATGCTGGCCATCAACATGAGCGGCGCCTCAGGCGATATTTCCGGCAGCAGGCACCTGTTGTGGTCAACAACTCAAAGAACGCCGTATGTCCCGTCCATGCTGCTGATCGAAGAACAGGTCTATTTTCTGCGACACTACCAGAACATTCTGTCTCGGCGAAATATCCGTACGGGCGCCGAATCTGCCGGACCGTTTCGACTGAGTGGCGTTCAGGATATCTATGCATCACCAGTCGCCGCCAATGGACGCATTTACATCACGGACTTGTACGGCCGCACGCTGGTCTTCACTCACGGCGACCAGCCTAAGCATCTGGCGCTGAATCCGCTTGACGACGGTTTCGCTGCGACGCCGGCTTTGGTGGGACAGGAACTGTTTCTTCGAGGCCACGAGTACCTGTACTGCATTGCCAACAGTGAAACCTTTATCGACGAGTGAGAAGGGGGGGCGTTAAGAATGCCAGTGAAGTTGGGCAGTCACGTAGCCTGGGACCATTGGCCCGAGTTGCATCAAATTGCTGGACGGGGACGATGGTCCCACCCTACGGTCGAAATCCACAATCCGTGACTGCACGCCGCGAGGATTCATGTCGGCAGAGCAGTTGCATCCAGGTCCGGCAAACACTATCAAGCCAATTCGTATCAATCAGTCGTTAGCGACACATCCGATTTTGGGCAGTGCACTGTGTTAAACGCGTTGGAAAGAAAATTTGGGCGGTTTGCTGTGCCCAACCTCACTCTGATCCTGATCATTGGTCAGGTTCTGATGTTCGTGGCGGCTCAAAGTCAGCCGGCGATATTCGAGAATATGGTACTGTTTCCGTCCAAAGTCATGGACGGAGAGATCCATCGACTGCTGACGTTCATGATTATGCCGCCGGGTACTCAGCTCCTGTGGGCCTTCTTTTTCTGGTACCTGTTCTACCTGATGGGTACGGCCCTGGAGGCCTTCTGGGGCACTTTTCGCTACAACGTCTTTCTGTTGATTGGTTACGTTGCCACGGTCGCCACAGGATTTATCACTCCCCACGATCCAGTGACGAATGAATTCCTGCAAGGGACTGTCTTTTTGGCATTCGCCTACCTGAACCCGGATTTCGAGTTACGGCTTTTTTTCATTCTGCCGGTCAAAATTAAATGGCTGGCAATGTTCACCTGGGTCATGTACTTCCTGGGATTTGTTGGTGGGCCCTGGTCGGTGAGACTCACCATTGCCGCGTCCGTATTGAACTTCTTTGTCTTTTTCGGCAAAGACGTGTTGTATCGCATGAAGTCGGGACAGCGGCGTATGGCCAGTCAGGCAAGGCGATTTTCAGAAAAGCCGCCCGAGTACTTTCATAAATGTGAAGTGTGCGGCATCACTGACAAGACAGATCCCCAAATGGATTTCCGCTATTGCAGCCAGTGTTCAGGTGACCACGGCTACTGCACTGAACATATCCGCGACCATGAACACGTCTAGTTCAGCATCCACATTAAGTTTACTAATGTTGACGGTAGCGGAAGTCGCCCGGACTTTCGGCGTTGCCCCTCGTTTGCCGAAACTCTCGGCGAGTTCCGCTACTGGTAAACTCAACATGGACAGACCACTCGTCCAGTACGGTGGACAGGCTGTGAAACTTCCGGCTGGCAGGAGTTTTTAGCTGAACTCGTGAGAGTTCCAATGTCGTTTTTTGTTTCGTTCCTGCAGAATATTCTCACGCAACCGTCGAATTACAGTTTCGTTTTGCTTCTTCGTCGCTGGCTGGCTGGCTCGCTCCAGCGTAAGCTCCCCGACAGCGTGTATGTCTATGAAAACGATGATCGCCTCCTTTGTTGACTTCGTTTACCGGTTGCGGCACGGTGTCACTTTGTCGAATGTGAAATTTGATCGGCTGGTCGACGCTGTTAACCATCATGACGATGGCATGGCCTTGCTGGACGATGACCAGCTGCGGAGCCGATTCGACGAGGTCCGACGTACAGTCAACTCGGGCACGTCAGCGGACGACGTTGCGGTCAACGCTTTCGCCATCATTCGCGAAGCTGCCCGTCGCAGCCTCTCGATGCGTCCGTACGACGTACAGATGCTGGCGGCCTTCGCGATGAACGACGGCAAGTGTGTCGAAA
>JAPYTO010000204.1 GCA_029941865.1 Fuerstiella sp.
GAATCGACGGGCTGGCGCGGCTTTGCAAAGACTCCCTTGGACAGGATCCGTTTGCGGCGTGGGGACGCTGACAACGGTCGACCAGATGTTTGACGCCAGGCACACTTATGCGACGGGTGGCATCTTTACAATCATGGTTACTGTTGACGATGGCAATGGTGGGACCGACACATCAACAACCACCGCCGTCTCGCAAGGTGTCGGCCTCGTCGATCGCGTGTTGTACATCATTGGCACGGACGGCAATGACGACGTCAAGCTGAAGTTCGACAACAGGAAAGACGAGTTGAAAGTTGACACAAAATTTCACCATGGCAGCGACGGCGGGTCGGATGGTGGCCACGATAAAAAATCGAAGGGCGGTCCCGGTGGCGGCCACCGAGGACCAGGCGGTGGCCACGACCACTTCAAGGAGATTTACGAACTTTCATCCATCGATCGCGTTGTGACTTTTTTGTGTGAAGGTAACGACCATTACGACGGGGGCGGCAATGGCCATAGCGACGGAGGCTCTGATGGCGGAGCGGACAGGAAGGCCAATCCGGACACCAACATCGGGCAACTGGTGTTTGGCGGAGCTGGCCGTGACCATTTACATGGAGGTCGCGGAAATGACGGTCTGTTCGGTGGGGCCGGGGATGATAAGATCTTTGGCCGCAACGGTCATGATATTCTGGTTGGCGGTGACGGCAGAGACGATCTGAAAGGTGATCGCGGTGACGACATTCTGATTGGCGGCATATTGGATAACGACGTCGATGATGTCACGATCATTGCTGACATAGACACCGCTCTTGCCGAATGGGCTTCCGGAAATCTGGCAGATGCGATGACCAGTCTGGGTCCGATTATCGAGGATAACGACCGCGATCGGCTATTTGGCAAGAAGGACGATGACGAGCTGTTTGGTGGCCTTGGCGATTTGCTCAAACCATGACTCACCGGATCAGCTGGCAGCGATTGGTTCTTATTTGACTCCGTCAACGACCGTGTCGCCGACTGGACGGATAATGACTATGCCAACGAGCTGGATTTCATTCGTTCGTAAGTTCTGACTGCAGAACAGAACGGCCATCCGGCGATTGAACTACGGTATGCTCTCAGCCTGTCCGGTCAATTTGCCGTCTGAGGAAATCAGGAAACTGGCAACAACACCCACAAGGTACGTGGGTACACAGGTGATGGCACCGTACCACCAGTGCGAGATTTCAATCACGAATGTCATGATCAGACCGAAAATCCCCGCGGCTAGTCCGATCATCGCGCTGCGGGTCGTTGCTCGTTTTACAGACATCCCCAGCACGAAAATCCCCAGCTGCAGACCAAAGAACATGCCGGCGATTTTCATGATCATCGGAAACACGTTGCCGCCCTTGAAGTAGAACACGATCGCCACCGTGACCGACAGCAGACCGAAGACGCAACACAGCATGCGACTGTGCCGCAGTTCCAGTTGACGCTCAGACTGCCAGTCGCATACGACGGATGCCGTCATGGAATTGATACCGCTGTCGATGCTGCTCATCGCCGCGGCGAACAGACCTGCCAGCAATAAACCAATCAGCCCGGGCACAGACAGTTCCGTCATAACAAATCGCGGTAACAGATGATCCTGGTGCTTTTCACGCTTCAATTCGTCATACAGCGTATCGGCGGCAGCCGTTGCTACGACCGATTCGCCAGACGACGTCTCAACCGGATCACCGGCCCGCGCACCCTGCTGCTGATAAAAAGCAAACAAAGTGCTGCCAGCCAGAAAGAACACTCCGCAGACTATTCCCACCATCAATCCGTTGACGACAAGTGCCCTACCGGCTGCCGTCTGACTGGGCATTGAGACATAGCGTTGCACCGAGCCAAAATGCACAGCATGTCCGGCAAGGTACACGAAGAGGCCGAAGGCCGTGGCCGCCCACAGATTGCCCTGTTCAAAATCCAGCGATGTATCGAACATCGCGAAACGACCGTGTTCACTGCCGACCTGCCATATCGTGGACCACCCGCCGTCAACTTTGCCGACGGCCAGGACCAGAACCGTCAGCATGCCGCCGCCAAGAGCCACTGCCTGAATGGCGTCTGTCCAGACCACCGCTTTAACGCCGCCAAGCGTCGTATAGATGGTGGCGAACAGACCGACTCCGATCAGCACGCCGGCAGTCTGCGTCTGAGACAGGTCGAACACCGCTTCCAGGATCACACCCACGGCTCGCAGCATGTTGCCCATCCATCCGACCGTGTAGAGCATGAATAACACGCTGCAAACCAGTCGTAATCGCCGGTCAAACCGCTGCTCAACGTACTCATAGGAACTGGTCACTCCCAGCCGAAAGTAAATCGGCAGAAAGAACTTCCAGACAATCGGAGACACCACAAACGGGATGAACAGAATTGCGAGGTACAGGTGATAGTCGCCGTAAGCGGCAGTACTCGGCAGACCAACAAACGACAGCGAACTGAAGGTGCCGGCAAACAGCGACAGGCCGATCGGCAGCCAGTGCATCCGACGACCGCCCAGAAAATAGTCCTCGTTCGAATGCTGCCCACGCGCGAACCACAGGCCGAGTGCAAACACGACCACAAGGTAGCCAAGGCAAATGGCCCAGTCGATCAGGCTGAATGTGGTCATAAAGAGATTCCTTAGCAACGCTTTCGCAGCCGACCTTTCAGCAGGTGGCAATGTTCGATACTTGATACTCAACCGGACTCATTCAGCAATCCGCGCCGGAAAGTTCTCTTCACTGCGATTGGCAAAACCCCATTCGGTCGGTTTGTATCGGATGGTCAGTTCCGGCGACAGCAGGCGTTGACCCTGTTGATGCAGGCTGTGCATAGCGAGGTCCAGAATTCCCGTCGTCAGCAACGTGCGTTCCACCGGGTAAGCCGGTTCTTTCGTATGAATCATGTGTTCGATCGCTCGCAGCAGATGCTCGAAATGCCCGAATGGTTGTTGCTCTTCCAGTCGGAACCAGAACGCAAACGGATCCGGCTGCCCACGTAACCTGCAGGCAACAGAGAACTGTCCAGCCACACCGTTCAACATCGCCACAGTTGCACGGAAGCCGTCTGCATATTCGATCAGATAGAATGCCGCCGTGGTCGGACTGAGTTTCTGCTCAAGATTGGCAGCTGAACCTTTAAAAGTTTCGAGGGCTGATTCCAGCAATTGTCTATTCCACTTGCCGTCTTTCTCTGCCTGCCATATCTGTTCGCCTGTCAGAGCCGTGACCGCGACGACTCCGGCCTCACCTCCCCGACGACGTTCAACGATGGACTGCAATGCTTCTATCGCGTGAAAACCGTATGCTTCTGCTCCACCATAACCAACCGCGATGGCTTCTTCGATTTCGCTGCCGACCGGAAGTTCCTGTGACGGATATCGCCATGCCACGGGCAGTGAAGAACCGGCCATAAATGGTATCCTGCGACCGGCCGCAGCGTCGTACATGTGTTTGGCATCGGGCCAGTTCCAGGACAAATGCTTGTCATTAAAAATCGGCACGAACTCACCGCAGCGTTCCATCGACGCGACGATCTGGTCAAAGAACTGCCGCCGGGGATACATTTTCTGATTCGTGTCGTTGTCCGGATAATCACCGTGTTCACCGATGCTCAGCACACCCGCAACCGGAAGACTGTCCCGCCCCAGCGTCACTGCCTCATCAATGGTCTCTGCGATTCGAAAACCGTGTTTCTTTGCAAGATCACGGCTGAGGTCCTTCGCGTGAACCTGGTCGGTATACAGGGACACCAGCTCCAGGTCCGGACCGGCGCCGCCCGTCTGCCGCCACCCTTCAAGGATCTTCCCGATAAGTACATCAGCATGTGAATTCGTAAAGTACGTGCTGACAACGGCCGCGACCGGCAACTTCTTTCTGTGTCCGGCTGCCCGCAATGCCGCCGCACCGGACAGCATTGCCAGACTGCCGACGCCAATGGTTTGCAGTGCCTGACGGCGAGTTGTGGTCATGTCATTCCGATCGCACTCAAACAGAGAACCCGTAACCAGAGTTCGATGCAATCACCATTCACGGATTTGCAAAACAGTACATCGCCGCATCAGTGCGCAGGTAGATGCGACCGTTTTTGATCGCCGGCGTTGCCAGAATCCGTTCACCAAGATCATGTGAGGACAGAACGGACCAGTCACGATCGGCCTTCAGGACGGTGATCACACCGCGTTCACTGACCAGGTAAACCTTGCCGTCACCGGCAACCAGCGATGCGTAATAGTTGCCCGGCCCCCGGGCACGGCCCTGTTTAATCAATTCACCGGTTGCTGCGTCAAGCGTCGTAATAATACCGCTGTCCTTGACCATATACATTACGCCGCGGTAGACGACGGAACTGGGAACCGTTGGCAGCCCGCGCCGATATGTCCATGCGACGTTGGACTCGGTCACATCACCTTTCCCCCCTGGCCGCACGGCGGTTGCCGCATTTTGGGCCAGCTCAAACACACGCCCGTGTTTGTCCCATTCCGACCTGCTGAGCTTTTCATCCTGATCGAGATCAATGCGGAAAAACCGCTGCAGCACGGGCCCCTCTGACAACTCGGTTTTCGCAATCAGACCATCCTTATTATTGTCATAGGTCGTCAGCGCTTCGTCATAAGGCCCCATTGAGATCCGGCTTGACGGGTCGCCTCCCGGGGTCCATGTGGCAATGTAGACGAGACCCTCTGCGTAAACCGGCGTTGGATCCACGATGCGCGACAGACCATTAACCCACCATTTCGGTGTGCCAGACTCGATTTCATAGGCCACGAGCTTCAGCGACCCGGCAACGACCAGCGAACGATCATCCGCCGTTTCCACGAGAATTGGCGATGAATAACTTCGAGTGAATCCATCACGTGGGATTTCCCAACGCGTTTTGCCCGTCAGTTTGTCGATTGCCATCAGGACACAATCAACGTCGTGATCCTGGTTCAGGATCACAAGATCGTCGACCAGTATCGGAGAACTGCTGGCTCCGAATTCGTCCTGGAACGGCCCGAGTTGCCGTTCCCACAACAACTCTCCATCCATGGTGTGGCAGAGCAACCCGTAGCTGCCGAAGAATGAATAGACACGTTTGCCATCGCACGCGGGAGTGCACGATGCGGGACTTCCAACCTGGTGTACGTCTTCAATTCGTTCGGTCGGCACCACCTTCGTCCACAAGGTGGCTCCCGTAGTGCGATCGAGCGCAACTGTCGCCAGTTCGCTGGTCTGCTTATCAAACGTCGTGACAAAGATCCGATCGCCATGCACGCACGGCGATGAAATACCGGATTTCAACGGCACTCGCCACACAAGGTTTGATTCCGAGCCAAAATTTGCCGTCAACGCGGACGAGTCCGCAGCAACTCCGTTGTCCTGCCGGAAGTACGTGACCTCGTCAGCTGAAATTAATGCTCCGGAACAGCCGAGTATCACAATCACGCCGGGAACAAGAAACCTGGAGCGAGCCATAGTGAATAATCCCATCGTCTGTTTTGTTCGGTCAGCCCGCAACAATACCGGCTACCCCTGGGAACCGGCCGCGCACTTTGTCCGCATCAGTTCCAGAAGCGACTTCTGAGGACTTACAAATTTCTCAACACCCTCCTCCATCAGGACCTCCTGCATCTTTCCGAAGTCAACGTGCTGATCAATTTCCTGCTGCAGTTCCTCTGACGCAGAAACAGCAACCTGACGCGCGAAGGTCTCGCTGCTTTCGGCAATGGCCTGATTGGTTGCGGGCGGATTTGTTTGAATGTCAGAGCCTGCCAGTGCTGCCACGTATTTCCACGGGGCGTCTTCCGGATTCTTGGTCCCGGTGCTGGCGAAGATGATTTCCTGCTGCAGCGGCAGATTTTTGTCGGCCCAGAAATCGAGATTCTTCTGCCAGATTCTCTGAGCATTCACGATACCCACCTGGCCCGCAGCCGCCGGGCTGAGTTCAGGAATGTGCTGGGCCGTATACACATCGATTCGCGACACAAAAATGCTGTACACACTCTTGAAACCATTGAGCGTATCGCGGCGCTGAGCGCCTCGCCAGATTGCGTCGCGCGCCTGCACATACTGTTGCTCAGTAAATATCAGCGTCACGTTCAACGTAACGCCGGCGGCACAGAGTTCTTCAAGGGAATCAAGCCCTGCCGGAGTCGCCGGGACCTTCACCATTCGGTTCTTGTGACCTTGTGCCCATTCTTTGCCGAGTTCAACATAGCGATCTACTCGCTGGGCGTGCGAAATGTCCTGATCTTCCAGCAGCGGATCGAGCTCGAAGCTTACATAACCGTCGTTGCCGGAAGTCGCCTCCCAGACCGACAGGAACTCCTGCTGCGCACTCCGCACCAGACGATCCGTCAGGTCCCACGCAATTTCATCGGCCGACAGACCATTCGCGATCAACTCGTCGATAACGTCATCGAACCTGCCGGTCTTCAGCAGATTTGCAATGATGATCGGATTTGACGTGGCTCCTGTCGCTCCGAGATGTTTGTTCTCGGTGATCAGATCCGGATCGATCGAATCAAGCCACAGTTTTGTTCCGGTATCGATCAGTGAACGAAGAGCAGATGACATCGAGTAACTTCCGTTCTGTTCCTGTGAAATCCTGATTCAACAAATGCGATTCTGCCCGGCCAGACAGGAATTGCGTTAAGGAAAATGTATTAAGTTTCCGGATATTGTGCCATCAACACAGTCCATATTTGAAATCTCCTGCATCGAATGGTCCGGTGACAGGTATCGCCAACCTCGAGTCATCCGGCTGCAGCTTTAAGAACGTCAGAGCCCTGAGTCACGTGACTGCAGAAAAGGGGATGTGAAATGTTTCCGCGACGGCTTTATTGGTGACCCTGCCGTCTTGTATGTTAATTGCTTCCGCCAGGCCGCGATCTTCACCTGCCGCATTGGCCAACCCTTTGTTGGCTATCTGCAAAACGTACGGAAAGGTTACATTGCATAACGCGTAGGTGCTGGTCCGACCGACGGCTCCCGGCATGTTGGTGACACAATAATGCACGACCTCGTCAACAATATACGTGGGCTCAGAATGCGTGGTGGGACGCGAAGTTTCTGCACAGCCACCCTGATCGATGCATACGTCGATGATCACAGCGCCCGACTTCATCAGATTCAAATCGTCGGCACTCATGAGTTGCGGTGCTTTGGCTCCAGGAATCAGCACGGCACCGATAACAAGATCCGCTCGCCGCAACTGCTCTCTGACACTGTGGCGATCACTAAAGACAGTGTTAACGTTGGCCGGCATGATGTCCTCAAGATACCTCAGTCTGTCGACATTGATGTCCAGGATGACAACATCGGCCTGAAAACCGGCCGCAATCTGCGCCGCATTCTTGCCGACGATGCCGCCCCCAAGGATTGCGATGTGGGCCGGCGCAACTCCCGGTACGCCCCCCAGGAGAATCCCTCTGCCTTCCTGCGGACGTTCAAGATATTTTGCACCTTCCTGGATACTCATGCGTCCAGCCACTTCGCTCATTGGTGTGAGCAATGGCAGATCCCCCTGTTTACCGCGAAGCGTTTCATAGGCAACCGCCGTAATCTTCGACTCCATGACATTACGAGTCAATTCTTCGTCGGCGGCGAAATGGAAATACGTGAACAGCACCTGCCCTGGCCTCAACAACAACCACTCTGCTGGCAGCGGTTCTTTAACTTTCACGACCAGGTCAGCCGCGGCAAAAATATCTTCATGTCTTTCCACGATTGTCGCGCCGGCAGACTCATACTCATCGGCCGCTATACCACTTCCGGCGCCGGCCCCTCGTTCGACGAGTACCTGGTGTCCGGCAGCCACAAGCTCTTCGACGCCACTGGGTAACATCGATACACGATATTCGTCCGACTTAATCTCGCGAGGAACGCCAACGATCATCTTTCACCTCCGAAGGAGATACTGTCAAATGTTGTGATTGAAAAGGCATGCAGAACAGCGGCCTGAATCCAGAGGAACTGTTAAGTGCCGCAGGGCGCCAACGGAGTTTCGAAAGCCACGCCGACAAACTTCAGAGTAACGACTTGGTATTGGCTCTTGCAACTTTCGAACCATTTCTGAGACATCTCTTACTCCAATGATCGAGATTCTTCGGACGCGTACTCCGAAGACGCGTCCAGGCAAATGAGTCCCGTTCAATAAGGAGGGTTCCGCCTTCACACGAAACATCAATTGCCGGATTCGCACCAGAAGCAGATCCGGAAACGTCCGGTGCGAAACGGATAACGTTGGCGGTTTGAAATCGTGGAACCTATAGTCAAAAAATAAGCAAGGTCCGATACAAAGAAGTTTTAGAACGGCCCGAGCAGTGGCTCACAGATCGACAGCGCCGGTGGCTTCGGTCGCGACGTACTTTGACAGTACTCGCTCACACCGCGTTATACATCCTCAACTGGATTTTGGTTCGACTTCTGTTCCGGCTGTCAGTCGAGGGGCAAAATCATCTCCCTGCCGCTGGCCCCTTCATCCTGACTCCCAATCATGCCAGTCCATTCGACCCGCCAATCCTTGGCGCAGCAATACCGCTGGCTACGCTTCGGCAGACGTACTGGGCCGGCAAGCGGAGCACGGTATTGCGCAATCCGCTGCGTCGACTCCTAAGCTGGCTGACCAGAATCATACCGATTGGCGACGAGGTGACAGCGCTCGCTCCCGCGGTCGCAATACTGGAACAGGGTGACAATCTGATTTGGTTTCCGAAGGAAAACGCTCGGTTGACGGACGAATCCAAACGTTCAAGCCAGGGATAGGCCTCCTGCTCACGCGATGTGACGTACCGGTCGTCCCGATTTTCATCCACGGAGCGCATGCCGCGCTGCCACCAGGCGCAAGAGTGCCGCGAGTAAGGACATCAATTCGTCTGAAGATCGGTCCACCGGAATCGGCGCACAGTCTCGGATTGACACCGTCATCCACAGTCGAAGACGTCAACCGCGCTGTCGAAACGCTTCGTCGGCGCATCGAGCAGCTGCAGGACAGCGTCCATAGCCACGACGTCGTCAAGCCGTGATTCACACGCCGCCTCAGCTTTCTTATCTCACGGTGAACGCCTGCCCTGATTCGCCAGGAAATCGGGGCAGTCGTGAGACCGGCAGGAATAAAAGGTTATCATTGGTCCATTCACGAGCAGAACCAATCAAGAGACTGAGGAGTGGATTAATGAGCATCGAGAAAAGAATCAAAATCTACAGCACCCCGGATGCGTTAAAGGCGCAAATGCTGCAGATGGCATTGCGCGACGCGGGCGTCGAGAGCGAGATCGAGAATCCGCATCAGGCGGGGCTCACCGGGGCCGTCAATGCCAATATCACGGTGACCGAAACTGATGCTGAGAAAGCCGCTCAGGTTGTGCACGAAATCGATGAGCGATCGAAGACGCACACATTGGTTGTCACTGCGTTCGACAACGAAGCGACCGCAGATGAAGTTCAGCTCAGCCTTCGAAAAATGGACGAATCGCATTTGATTGATCTTGAAGACAGCGTTGTGATTATCCGCGGTGACAATGGCAAGGTTGCCATCAAACAGACGCACAATCTTACTCAGAATGGAGCCATGGCTGGTGGACTCTGCGGAGCCATTGTCGGGGCCATGTTCATGAATCCAGTGATCGGTTTCGTGGCAGGAGCCGCCGTTGGAGCTGCGGTCGGAGCCACCGAGGACATCGGAATCAACGACAGATTCCTGAAAGACGTAGGTGATTTACTGACTCCCGGCACGTCGGCCCTGGCAGTTCTGATCCGCCGGTCAGACCCGGAACTTGTGCTGCCTGAACTGGAGAAATTTGCTGGCAAGGTCCTGAAAACTGCGCTCGTCCATACGGATGAAAAACGATTCCTGGCCGTGCTTGCAGCGTCAACGGACTGACTCAGAGAGTTTTGATCAGACAGACCTGACGACAGCCTGACAAGGTGTCGGCGCGCTGCATTCTTCTGCATCGGTCGCGGATCGCAGAGTCATTCACTGTAGCGCTCCCTTCCGAGAAGGGGTATTGTCGTCCGACGAAACGCAATCAGGATGTCAGACTGGTCGAAACTCTCACCAAACCGTGCCTGAGTTCTTTGGACCATCTTTAATGAGAGTCCGGTTTGTCGTTACAAGGCGGCCTTCTGCCATTGCGTCTCTATGCCCAAAGCGTGGCCCGACAGTCCTGTTGACAAGTGGTTTTAAGCTCCTCCAGAAGCTCCTTTGTTCGATCATCAATATCCTTCGGTGCAACGATCTTCACCACGGCCAGCATATGGCTGTGTTCTCCTGTTCGTCGATCTCGAATCCCCTTGTTTCGCAGCCTCAATTTCGCGCCACTGGATGTGCCTGGAGGAATCGTAAGTGTCACGACACCGTCGCTCACCGTCGGCACGTCCACCTTTGTTCCGAGAGCACATTCTGTGATGGAGATGGGAATCTCCAACAGCACGTTCGCGGCTTCGCGTCGGAACCAGGGGTGCGGGGCGACGTTCAGCGAGACTAACAGATCGCCAGCGGCGCCTCCATTAATGCCCGGCGTTCCCTGGCCGCTGAGTCGAATGACGCTTCCGGTATCGACGCCAGCCGGAACGGTGATGGAAAGCACTTCTGACGGCAAACCACTGCCGCGTGGAAAGCGAAGTTCATAAGTTCCACCTTCGGCGGCCAGCATGAACGGGACTTCGATTTTCGATCGCACGTCCTGACCTCGGATGGGCCAGTCACCTCGGCCCCCGAAAGTACCTCCCGCACCTCCGCCAGCCCCGAATCCGCTCAGAAGTTCTTCGAGGTCGAATGGAACCTGCCCACCATCGGACGTGTAGGCGTGCCCTCGACCACCGTCCTGCGGATTCGTTCCGTCAAATGGAGGTCCGTCCGGAGTACCGTCCGGAGTACCGTACTTATCGAAGTTGTTTCGCTTTGTATCGTCGCTCAGCACCGCCCATGCCGCCTGCACCTGCTTGAATTTTTCCAGCGCCGATGGGTCGTCTGCATTGGCGTCAGGATGGTGCTTGCGGGCCAACTTCTTGTATGCCCTGCGAATCTCCTCCTGCGTGGCTTATTTCGAAACGTCAAGGATATCGTAGTAGTTCGGGTGAGCTGCCATTGGATGAACTTTCAGAAATGTTGATCAAGTCAGGGCGGAATTCGCCTTGTTCCGCTCGCCTCACTTATGCAGCATTACCGGACACTGGGAAAACATTGACACTTGATGACTAAGACAGGTCAACACATTCTCCGGTTGGTTCAGATCAACGCGTTCTGACCTCATGACGATCAGGTCGACAGATTCCGTGGCTGAATATCGCACAATCACCTGAGCCGTACGTCCGACAACAATCTCCGGACGTACAGCCAGTCCCGCGTGCTCAAACCGCTGTGATAGATCCTGCAGGCGGCGGCGAACATTCGCTTCGAGATGCGCGTAAAAGGCGTCCAGTTCGTCTTCCTCATCGTATGCCGCTTCCTCAACGGCCTCGATGACGTAAATCAGCGTCGTTCTGGCAGAATGCTGCGTGGCGAGATCAAAGGCGACATCGAGCGCATCCTGGTCGGGAGCATGCGGGACGATGGGGACAAGCAGATGTTGATACTTCATGTTAAAATAACCTCGGCGAGGCAGACATTCGGCAATGGTGCTGGTTTGAATTGACTCACACGATAATGACCAGACGGCGGACTGCCCACCGTGGAGCGTTCGCGGCCAGCCGCCGTTCGTGAGCATCGAGCCAGGCTGTCTGCAGCACAGCGGCTGTGACACGGATCGGAGCTTTCATCGCTGACGCAAACGGAAAATGCAAACTGTAAGTCCGGCCGACGTGCGTACCCATTTCGGACGACTGCTACTGCCACGTCTGACCGTTCCCCTGTCGGCAACCATTGCGGTTTCGACGCCGCGTCATGCCTCGCTGAAGCAATTCCTTCGAAACGACGGACGGCTGTGGGAAGCACGCAGACCGTCGGCCGCAACAGTGCATCACCAGCATCAATGCCCACAATCGTGCGGTATTGCACGTCTGTGATCTCTTTTGTCACGAACCAAACCGGTATCGACAATGGCATTCCGTTGCAGCTCATCCCGCACCTCAGAACAGCTTACTTATTGTCGTAGACGATACTGGCTCGTGGGAGTAAAGAATCTGCGGTCGAAACGCGTTCTTCGCAGCCACAAGTCAACGTGAAACGTTGACTTGTTCAGAGCTGGTCAGCATGCCTGTGATCGAAATCGACAGTATGTTAAGTCCGTCGGCCATAGTGCCTTGAAGTCAGTTCGGTCATTCAGACCTGCGTCACCTTATGTTCTCGCAACTCTGACCTTCGCAAGCTGGGCGGCGATTTCTTTGGGTGAACACTTTGAATAGTCCTTGTCGACCTGCAGTTCGACCATCCGCGCCAGCGGCGTAGGCAGTTTTTGTCTTAACGTGCCCAGGAACGATGGCGCCGCGATCAAAACGACATGACCAAATTGCTGGCTGGTTCTTCCCGTCTCAAGATAATCAATGACTTGCGCCGCGAACGTTTCGGCTGTTTTGTGCTCCCAGTCAGTTTCGGGATCACCAGCTTCCAGAGAACCCTCTCGACCTTTGAAGTATCCCTGCCGGTCTGACGAACATTCGCTTTGCCGCATGGCCCCCGTGGGG
>JAPYTO010000205.1:0-3766 GCA_029941865.1 Fuerstiella sp.
CCGTGGGATCTGATCATTCTGGACGAAGGGCAGCGAATCAAGAACTGGGAATCGAAAACCAGCAACGTCATCCGGCAGCTCGACAGCCCCTTCCGCCTTGTCCTGTCAGGGACCCCGCTGGAAAACCGTCTGGGAGAACTGTTTACGGTGACACGATTTGTTGACGATGAGTTGCTCGGCCCGGCCTATCAATTCTTCCATCGGCATCATGTCGTCGACGATCGAGGCAAGACGCAGGGATACCGGCGTCTGGACGAACTTCGCGAAAGGATGGCTGGCGTGTTGTTGCGACGCACGCGTGCAGAAGTTGCTCGCGAACTACCAGAACGGACCGACGAAATTATCCTTGTGGCGGCGACTCAGGAGCAGCTGGAAATCCACGACGCGAACGTCTCACGGGCGGCTCAGATCGCGGCGAAAAAATTCATGACAGAAATGGATCGGCTGATCATGATGGGGTGCCTTGCCAACGCGCGCATGGCGTGTGACAGCACCTATCTGATCGATCAGGAAGAGACGGAATACAGCAGCAAGCTGGAACGACTGAACGAGTTGCTGACCAGCCTGATCGAAGACCCGACCCGTAAGATCGTGCTGTTCAGCGAATGGAGACGAATGCTTGACCGCATCGAAAGTCGGTTGGAAAACCTGGGTGCCGACTTCGTGCGTCTCGACGGTCAGGTCCCGCAAAAGAAACGCGCCGAACTCATCGCGCGCTTCCAGAACGATCCGGAATGCCGTGTGATTTGTATGACCAATGCCGGTTCCACAGGACTGAATCTGCAGGCGGCCAATACCGTTATCAATGTCGACCTGCCGTGGAATCCGGCTGTGCTGGAACAGCGCATCGGCCGAGCCTACCGGATGGGACAAAAGAATCCGGTTCACGTTTACAAGCTGGTCACCACCGGCCCGTTGGGGACGATTGAAGAGCGACTTCTGGACACACTGGCGTCAAAGCAGGATCTCGCCGATGCGGCCCTCGACTTCGAAAGCGACGTCAACGAAGTGTCAATGGTCAGCGGCATGGAGGATCTGAAGCGTCGACTGGAAGTCATTCTGGCACCGCAGAAAGCGGCGATCGACGAAAGCCAGCAACGGCGTGTCGAGGCGGAAGCCCGTCAACTGGCCGAGAAGAAGGAAAAGGTCTCACAGGCCAGCGGCAATCTGATCACCGCTGCCCTGTCGCTGGCCGGAGAACTGGTCGACAGCAATTCCAACCGTTCCCCCGACGAAGCAACCATCAGTAAGCTGAGCGACAAACTTTCTGAGTGCGTTGACCGAGACGCCGACGGTCGGCCTCAACTGACTATCAGCCTGCCCAACGAGGATGCACTGAAAGGTCTGGCCACAACACTCGCCAGGCTGCTGGGGAAATAACCCGCCGTTGAGGCAGACCGTGGTGTGTTACCTTCGTCTGTCCTTTGCGTCTTCGCGTCTTTGCGTGCCGCTTGTCTTACCAACGTGCGATAAATTAGATGGCAAAACCAAAGAAAAAGCTGACCGCCGCTCAACGAAGGGCCAAACGCGAGCGAAAGAAAAAATTCATGATTGTATTTGTCAACGGCAAGCAGAAGCGAGTCCCTCGCCCGCTGCTCATCGACGGACTTCCGGTCGACGAATTCATCGCGAGAAACGCCGACCCTGTCTGGTTGCATCAACAGGGCATGTGGGAATATCTCACCCCCGAGAGTTTTGATCAACCCGATGAAGACAACGAAGTCCCCGGAACTTCGCAATCAGATTCTATCCCGTTCTGATTCCTTTGTCGAAACGGCGTCCGCCGCGACAAGAATCCGGATCGAACGACGCACACCAGTTGCGTAGGCCAGGACCGGTTGTCCTGGCGCGCCCATGATCGCCAGGACAGATCCCGTCTATGGAACTTGAACAGGTGGGCGCAGAGGAAACATGATTCGTGAACTCTGCCCTCTCGGCTGCCTGCTGTTCAGCAGTAGCCCGGTGATCTCTGGGACAGGGATTGATGTCTGGCCACAAAAAGCATGAAAAGGCACAAAAAAAACTCGCCCACATGGACCAGCTCAGATGTGTGGTACAGTGAGCGCAAGCCGGGTGGGTCTGGTGAGTTGCTTTGCTGAGTTGGCCTGCGACAGGCATGGGGCTCATGGGCATCTTCGTCCATGCGAACAGGACATGCCCTCAGAGTACGTTGGGTACTCCCGGGTCGCCACCGTTCCGGGCATGATGAGACTTGTCTTTGCCGGGACGCTGCAAATTAATTGCAGGCCGTACTGCGCAACGCGAGTCACAGCAACGGAACCTTGATCTTTACGGCGTGATCATCGACAGCAGTTCTTTGGCCGACAGCCGGCCGCTGATGTCGGAACCGTCCAGCAGGCTGTCTGCGAGGTCACGTTTCTGAGCGTGCAACTCCACGATGCGTTCTTCGATGGTTCCCTGAGCTACGAAGCGGTAAATTGTGACGGGACGCTTCTGGCCGATTCGGTGGGCTCGATCGGAGGCCTGATCTTCGACAGCCGGATTCCACCACGGATCCATGTGCAGCACGTAGTCCGCGGCCGTTAAATTCAGACCGCTGCCACCCGCCTTCAGGCTGATCAGAAATACTTCGCCCTCGCCGTTTTGAAATGCCTCAACGCGTTTCTTCCGTTCTTTGGTGGGCGTGCTGCCGTCGAGATATTGATACGCAACGCCCTTTCGTTCCAGTTCTTCGCGCAGGATGGTCAGGTGGTCCACAAACTGACTGAACACCAGCGCTTTGTGATTGTTCTCCAGCAGTTCATCCAGCGTGCTGGAAAACAATTCCAATCGCGAACTCTTCACCCCCGCTTCGGGAGCCACAAGGTCGGGATGACAACAGACGCGGCGAAGTTTCATAATCTGGCCAAGAATTCGCAGATGCTCGCCGCGTTTGTCCGTTTCCTTCGCCAGGGTGTCGATGGCCTTCTGTCGCAGCGCTTCGTACAGCGCCGCTTCGTCGTCGCTGAGTTTTACCTGCAGTGTAACTTCCGTGCGAGACGGCAGTTCCTGCAGCACCTGGATTTTCATGCGACGTAGAATGAAGGGCTGGATGAGTCGCTTCAGATGCGATCGCGCGGAGCTGCGTCCATCGCGTTCGATGGGAATGGCGAAGCGTTCGTTGAATTCCTCCAGCGAACCCAGCAGACCGGGATTGATGAACTGGAACAGGTTCCACAATTCGCCGAGATGATTTTCCAGCGGAGTGCCGGTCATGATCATCCGGAAGTCTGCCGTCAGTCCCATGGCGGCCTGTGAACGCTGCGTCGCCGCATTTTTGATCGCCTGAGCTTCGTCCAGAATGGCTGTGTGCCAGTCGACGTCGTGAAATCGTTTGGCTTCGCTGTGCAGCAGGCCGTAGGTCGTGACGATGACATCTCGGGAGCCGAGGTTCTTGAAGATTTTGTCACGATCGCCCGCACCGAACAACTGCACATTCAACGTCGGCGCAAAGCGTGTCGCTTCGCTGACCCAGTTGAACCCGACCGATGTCGGAGCGACCACCAGCGCCGGGCCGTCCGCGGAACGTGACACCAGCAATGCCAGCGCCTGAATGGTTTTTCCCAGGCCCATGTCGTCGGCCAGGCATCCGCCGGCACTCATGTGAGCGAGTCGACACAGCCAGTCGAATCCTTCGCGCTGATAGTCTCGCAATTCCACCTGTAACGTCGTCGGCAACTTTGGCTTGAGTTCACCGGCCGATCGAATTCGCTCAAGGCATTTCTTCCAGTGAGTGTCCGACTTGATGCGCATGACTTCGTCGTCG
>JAPYTO010000205.1:3866-12545 GCA_029941865.1 Fuerstiella sp.
CTCAAGGCATTTCTTCCAGTGAGTGTCCGACTTGATGCGCATGACTTCGTCGTCGAGATCCTGAAACGCAGCGGCGCGAATCGCCGGGAAACGGACCTTGCCTTTTTGAGGATCGCCGTAGGTCGAAAACTGTTCGATGCGACGGCGCAGTTGTTCGGTCAGAGCCAGATATCGGCCGTCATTCAGTTTCACAAAACGCGACGGACTCGCGCTGACCAGTTCCATCAACTGCATCATGTCCAGCGCAAGATCTTTGTTGACGGTCAACTTTCCTGATGCCGCAAACCAGTCGCGATCTTTGCGGATGTGAAGCTGGAACTGCGTAGAAGAGGCGTGCCCCGCGACCGACAGCGACTTCCCCTGCGGCCAGTGAACTTCCACCGCACCAGACTCCATCAGCGGCTCCAGGCCAACCATCAATTCGAGGGCTTCCATCGTCGTCGGAAAATGAAACTCCGATTCGTCGCCATCAAAGCGGCTGGCAAGTGCGTCGCAGGCGCTGCCTACTTCGTTAACGCGAGACGTCTCAGTCGCCAGATCCCGCGTGGTTGATCTGGACTGGCCGGCGATCGATGCAAGCACGCTGGCGCCGCCTTCGCCCGGTCGATAAAACGGTCCCTCGCCAAACGGACGCACGAAGAATTCGGCTCGCACGCCTGACTGATACGGCATCATATGCAGGTGTGGCCGACTATCGGCGTCTACCGTTTCGGCCGCCGCAATCGTGCTGCCTTCGATGTCAGACTGAATCGAAATCAACGGCGCGACTGCCTGAGCCGTCTGCATCACGCGGTCCGCCGCGGCTTCCGGTACGATCAGTTTGCCCTGCAGTAAAGTGGCCAGGCGACGCTGATCGACAGTGAACCGCACCACCGCCAATCGCCCAGGGCCGTCCTCAAGGACAGCGACGCCACCGTCACTGGCTGGAGCCGGTTCAATTTGAAGCGTGACGTGACTCATTCCTTTGCGGACGACCAGTTGCGGATCGCGGGACACAATTTCCAGCGGGTTTTCACGGTCACCGGTAGCAAACAGACAGGGATGCCCAATCAAAGCGCTGATCGCTCGTTCAAACTCAAACCAGTATCGCGTTTCAGAATAGCCATAGTGATTCCGTTCCGTCTTACACTCAATCGCGCGGCACAGCCGCCGATCTTCGTCCGTGAGAAAGTCAAATGCCGTGCTGTCGAATTCATCATGCAATCGAGACAACGCGACCGGGCGGCCTTTCGTCCAGCCTCGACCGGATCGCTTCTGAATAAACGGCTTCGCATCGATCCACGTGCTTTCGGCGCTGTATCTGATTTCCCAGATCATTCGTTCGTCAACGGTAACGGCGGTGTCATTCGCCACAGCGGGAGTTTCCGGCGCCACAAGGTGTCCAATGGCTTTAAGCGTTCGTTCCCACGCGGGTTCCGGTTGCAGGAGGGTGGTGAGCGACTGCGTGCCCGACTTTGCATGACGTTTGCTGACGGGAATTTCACCAGCGGCAATCGTCACACACGCGGCGGCATCTTCTGTAAATGACGCCAGCCAGGTGAGCCCCAGTTTCTCCAGCTTGTTCGCGATCCTTGTGACGGAAGTGCACCGTTCTGACTTCGACATCCCATCGCAAAGGAACCACTTCCACAAATAGCCACCGACGACAAAGCCGAGGTGGTCGTTGTTTGTCGCCGTTGTGGTGAACAACATCTGCAGGTGATCGCGACTCTTCGCATCCGCTTTCTCGTCGTACTTCGACGCCACAGAGACGAGTAGCGCTGATGACTTGAATTCTCGGCGCCAAGTGTCCTTCGCCGCAGACTGCATCGAACTTAATAGAGCATAAGCGTCAGCCGTTCGACGACGCAGTTTCAGCAGCATGTGGAACAAACCGCAGAAATCCGGCAGCACAATGTTGCGTTTGCGCGACGCTTTCCTGGCCCGAGCATGCGCTGCATCAAAACACGCCTCCGCCGTCTCGTAATTTCCGGTCAAAAACGCTCGACACCCGGCGGCATTGTCGAGATCGAAATCACTTTGCTGCGCGAGTCGACCGAGCGTATGCAGATCGCCCCGTACAATCGCCAGCGTGAGTCTCGCGTTCGCTTCAACGTCGGTCGGCTGCTTCAGTGCCGCAAGCCAGACGTCGGCAATTTCCAACGTTGTCGGGGAACCTTCCGCGTTCAGCACGGCCGCCCAGATCGCATCGATCAGGCACCCGCCCTGAAGTTCCGGGGCGATCTGTTCGAAAATCTCCGCATCGAACGGATTCAGCAGGCGAAAGTTGTCGTCACCCTTTGCGGCATCATTGAACTGCAGCCGAAACGTCTCCAGATCACCGCGATAAAACGCTATCCGCGCGTCACGTCGAGCCACTCGCAAATCCGGTCGACCCCAGGTACGGGCGTTGTGTTTCTCCCGCTTCGCGTCGGTGATCTCAGCAATTCGGTCAAAGGAACGGGCGTGAATCGCCCGCTGGACAGCAAAGTCCCGCAGTGATTCCACAACATCCCAGCGCTTATAGCTGCCAATTGTGACAAACCCGGCCTGTTCAAGCTCGTCCAGCGGAGCTTCCGCAGCCCTCGCCGTGAGGCTGTCCTCCTCATCATCGGTCCAGCCAGTCTGCACGGACAGTTTCGCAACATCCGTTCGGGAAATCGGCTCATCGTAAATCGCCAGCAGATGAAGAATGTGCCGTGCAGCAGGGCACAGACTATTGTACGCCGTCCTGGGAGATCCGGAAGACTTCCGTGTTGCAGTTCGTGGCATTGGATTCCCTTCTCAATCGCTAAGCATGAATGATCTGAATTCGCCTGATCAAGCGAGGATAAACGGCAGCGAGACATGGATTCAAGTACGGACGGCGGGCAATCGTGAGAATCAAAAGTAGTCCTGGCGGGGCTGAGAAATCATCACCACTCAGGGTGATCCTGAGAATCAATATCGTTGACCAGAGCCATTGTCGGATCTTCCCTGAAAATGACCAGGAATCGCCAGCGACTGTCGCTGCAAGGGCGAGTTGCTCGCACGCCTTGCGAAATCCAGACGCCGCCGGAAGATGCTTGTATTCGGATGGTTCGGATCGATCTGTTCCATCATGGAAACCGTTTGCTCCACGCTTTCCAGCGCGTTGCCCGCAAACGAAATTTCGCCGACCACGCTGAAGTAGGCCATGATTTCTGAACGGTGCATCTGTTGCCGCTGTTTAAGCGGAGCCATCAGGTCACACGCCGCCTGCAGGTCGCCGACCCGAATAGCAAGTTGTGCGAGCGATGTCCTAGCGAACGAGTAATCCGGAAAACGTTCAAGCAGATCGTTGAGAATCCGCTTCGCTTCTACTTCGCTTTCATAGTCGCCGTATTGTATCAAAGCACCAGCGAGATTGTGACGTGATGTCGGGTCGTCGGGATCCAGCTCGATGCACCTGCGAAAAATCAATTCCGCCTTCTCGGGATCATCATCACTTAGCGCGAAATAACCTTCTTCGTGTAACTTCTCAAGTTTCGGGGTCTTTACGGGTTGCGGCACGTCCGTGATTTCAGGGCTGAATAGTTCGATTTCTTTCCATTCGCCGCCGTAGAAGACGCGGTGTGGGCCTGGTCCCAGCCTGTCGTTTTCCTGCAGCACGTTCAAAGCTTCGCTGCGAAGTTGATCCGGGCCGCGGGTGCTGAACGCAAAGTGGTGCAGGGCGTCCATGAGATCGGGGGACTTCACAGCCTTCGCCAGCGTGAACGCGAACATACGACCGGCCTCGTCGCCGCGATCCAGTGACAACCGGACTTCGGCATCCTGAGGCCTGACGCGCAGCAATCGTTCCGCAATGAGCGTCGCAGAAAGATGATCCTCCTGCGCCTGATGCAGCCACAGCAGATCTTCCAGGATGGAAGGGTGTCCGTTGTGGCGACGGTCTTCTTCGGTGAGAATTTCTTCGGCTTCGCTGAAGTGCCCGGCGTTGATGAGGTTTGTCGCTTCGGCCAGTCGCGACACCGTGCGTCGATTCAACCTGCCTGACGTTGCCGACGATGCAGGGCTCTGAACCACCAGCTTCTGCTTCTTACGTCGGTTTCGAAGCTGTTTGTTGCGCGCACGACTTCGTTTCGACATGACTGACTCCGTTCGTTTGATTAGCAGAACAGTTTACTTATTGTTGTGGACGATACTGGCTCGTGGAAGTAATGAAACTGCTATTGAAAAGCGTTCTTCGCGGCCACAAGTCAGCGTGAATCTCTGTAGCATTCCAGCCACGGCCAGAGAGGCGTTCTACAGACCGGGTTTGCTTTCGGCGGATCGTATATTCCTGTACGCGAACGGGAAAGCCCGCGGGGCAATTACATCCCACGCTGCACTGGCGGATTTTTCCGAGTGCATCGGGGGATCGCCAACCAGCGACGTGTCCCATGCTGCAGGTCGCTACGAACTGCGCGGTACGGATGGACGTACGGCAGCTCCCCCAGCCTTGATTCTGCTGTGGCGGGTGATGCCCACCACAGCAGATTTTGCGCTACCAGCTATGAATCCGGAACCCAGTCCGTGTGAACACAACCGAGCGGATTCCGCATGTCCCATTTTTTCAAGTTTCGATCAGCCAGGCTGTCGAGACAGGTGAGCGATCGCCCTCAAAATCGAGTCCAGCACACCGTCCAGCTTTGCACCGACATCTTGAACCAAAAAACGCAGCACAAAGTAGCCCTGTTCCTGCAACAGTACGTCTTTTCGGCGATCACGTCGGTAGGCGTCTTCGTTGGCGAAGTGTTGGCCACCATCCAGCTCGATTACGAGACGAATGTCCGCGTGCAACAGGTCGACTTCCATGTTGCCCCACCCGTCGAACGGAATGGGCAGCTCCGCATTCAGACGAAACCGTCCTGCGGTCAGCGGCATTGTTTCCAGGCGTCGAAACAAAAACGCTTCGGTGGCGCTGCGAGCTCGATTGATGCCTTCGGAATCGGGCGTCACCCGGCGCGCCGCATGCACGAAGAGTTTTGCCAGTGGTTCGTCGACTCCGTCCCGAACAAGTCGTCGCACGCTCGCGGCGTAGTCATTCTTCCACTGAGGATCAACGGGCAACGGCACCTCCTCCGGCCAACCGGGAACGGCACTGCCCGGCAGCATCACGGTATAGCCCACAGCTTCGTAGCCCCGACATCGACGGTCAAACATCCGAGCCAGCATGGGGACATTCAGGTCGGCGTAGTCGTAAACCCGGACTTCTGACTTATCGTCGCGCAAACGATGCAGGCGACCCACGTATTGCGCGATCGTACCTCGCCAGGAAACCGGCAGAGTGAGAAACAGCGTATCCAGCCGAGCATCGTCGAAGCCTTCCCCGATGTAACGCCCGGTCGCCAGCAGCACGCGTTCCTGGCTGTCAGGAATCGCTGCCAGTCGATCCTGTGCTGCTCGACTTTCCTTCCTTCCGGTGCCTCCGTGCAGGACAACCACGTGCGCGACATGAGGTTCCAGAAGTTCAGCAAGTGTGCGCAAATGTTCTTTCCGTTCTGTCAGCACAATCGGAGATTGACCATTCCTGACGCTCCGCACGACCTCGTCACAAATCATCCGGTTTCGTTCCGTATCGGCGATCAGTTCCCGGTAGAGATCCTGGAACTGCATTCGCATGTCAGGATCCGCTTCCATGACGGGGCGAAACGACGTGGGGCGGACCATGACGGTATGACGGAATGGTCGTTCCACGGCTTCTGACTTAGCATCGACCGTATGCCGCACCGGGCCGCACTGCATGAAAATGATCGGCTGGTGGCCATCTTTTCGAGTGACCGTGGCTGACAGGCCAGTCACGAATCTGGCTTTCGTCCGCCGTGCCACCAACTCGAAACTTCGAGCTGAAAGATGGTGGCACTCATCAATGATTACGAAACCGTAGTCGGCCACACAATCCCGAACGACACCCTTTCGCACGAGACTTTGAATGACGGCGACATCAATTCTGCCCGTTGGTTTCCTTCGTCCACCTCCGATCCGGCCGATGTCCTTTGTCGACAGGTTCAGGAACGTTGACAGCCGATCCACCCACTGATCCAGCAATTGCCGACGATGAACAAGTATCAGTGTGTTCACGCCGCGTGCTGCGATCATCCACGCGGCGACAACCGTCTTGCCGAAGGCCGTGGTTGCGGAAAGAACTCCGGTGTCGTATTTCATCATCTGTTCGGCGGCGATCTGCTGCCCCGGGCGCAGTTCCCCCTGAAACGACAGATCCAACGGTTCGCCTTGAAAACGCCTGTCCTGGACGTCGATATCGATTTTTAAGTCGGATAGCAGCGCATGCACGTCCTCCATGCAGCCTCGTGGCAGTGCGATATGGTTGTCATAGTCTTCTGCGCAACTGATGATCCGTGGCTTGTCCCAGGTTGGCAAACGCATCGACTGAGCCTTATAGAATTCCGGGTTCTGAAAGGCGGCCGTCCGCAGCAATCGGTTCCGCAGCGCCGGTGGCAGCGAATCTTTCTCGATATAGATTTGATCGCTGAGCGTCAGGTGAATCTGTTTTGGCAGCGGGTCGGTAATCGCCGGTTCGTTCCGCAGACGCGAGGGAGCAGCCAGCCACGGTTCGGCGTCATCGCCTTCCGGAGCAGCGATTCTCACGTTGAGGATGCGTCCATGCGTTCCAGCGTCACGAACAATTCTCTCAACGGTTGTTCGTGTTATACGTTTTATCGAAGACAGAAACATCCACTGGTCTTTGTGGGGAGTACCATCGTCGGTGACAAAGACACTGTTGCCAGTGGCGCGCGCCTGCTTCTGCAACGGCAGCGCGATGAGATTGCCGAAACCGCCCCGTGGCAGCGTGTCCTGACTGGGGAAGAAGCGATCGTACGAATCCAGCCCGATCTCCGGCTGGCGTTCCATCGTTTCGGTGAGAATGTGAGATCCCAGTCGCCGAGCAATGGTGGCGGGAATCGCGTGCTCAAAGAACAGCCAGATGTGTCCACCCTGGCCGGACCGTGATCGCTCAAGGCAGGCGGGAATACTGATGCGGCGACATGTTTCCAGCACAGCCTGAGTATCTTCCTGCCAGTGCGCTTTGTCGAAATCCATCGCCAGGAAAAAACACGTCTCATCCAGCAGCATTGGGTAAACGCCAGCGACAAAGTTGGCACCACGATTATCTCTTCCCGACAGATGCCAGCGAATCATTTCGTCCGTTACCGTCAGAAACTGCTGATACTGGCAGGCTCCACACTTGATTCGTGGCTTTTCACAGATTCCCCGTACCCATTCGTTCGCACACGCTGGTGAATAGCCGGACTTCCCGGAAGTTCGGCTTTCGAACCGCTGCGGATAGACATCCTCGCGGCCGCGAAACAGCGAACGAAACAGTGCGATTTTGGCTTGAGGCGTTGACTGATGATTGACATCTGGACTGGTGTGATTCACGCACACCTCCATCCACGTATTTGGCGTACAGGACGATTACGTCCGAACGAACTGAAACCTCGCGCATCATCATCACAAATATTACAGGAAAATGGCAAGCCACTCTGGACATAAAACTGATTCGGAAATGCGGCGTCCTCGGTCTCCCACCCAGTCAACTCTCTCCATCGCGACAATCAGGCACGTGTCCGGTCGGCGATCAGTAAATCGATGTCACTGTGATTGCTGCTGACCCAACACCACGTGACTCTACACGTATCTGAATGACACGCTGGATACCAGTTCTGAAGCGTCCTGGTTCTGAACCGCTTGTTTTACGTGCCAGACGCTTTCGGATGTTATGCCGTGATAGCCGGATTTTTGTAACGGCTCAACGTCGTCGTTACTCTCTTAAGTACAGACTGAAAATGGTTCAGGTTCATCCGAGAATGCCAGACAGCGAATCCCGGTTGCAATAGCTCGATCGCAGTACTAATACGTCCTGGGCGTTGCTGGTTTCGGCTGCGTTTTTCTGGGATCGGACGAAGAACTGCAACGCTCCGTTGCCGTCAAGGTTCCAAACCCGGAACGATTCGAACGGAAAGGCGAGGCGGAATCGTTCCTGACGGAAGCTCGACTGGTCGCGGGGCTCGATCATCCGCATATTGTCCCAGTCCATGACGTTGGTCGGACGTCGGATGGAGCCATTTACATCGTGTCGAAATTCGTCGAAGGGGTGACGCTGGAGGAACGATTGGCTCGCGGTCGGCTGGCCTTTGCGGACTGTGGCCGACTTTTGATCCCGATTGCTGAGGCTCTGCATCATGCTCACCAGCGGCGACTGGTTCACCGAGATGTCAAACCTGGCAATATTCTGATCGAAGAACGTACAAAACATCCGTACATCACTGACTTCGGACTGGCCGTACGCGACCAGGATGTTCAGGTCGCTGGTTTGATTGCCGGAACACCGTCATACATGAGTCCCGAACAGGCTCGAGGCGAAGGGCATCGACTTGACGGCCGCAGCGATGTGTTTGCTCTGGGAGCCATCCTGTAACGGGCCACAAAACGCGCTGGACACCAGGTACTGTTGGAGAGCGGGGCAATGCCCTTGTTTTGCTGGGAAAACGCTATACGATTCGGCTCAGGACACCACCAACGACACCTGCAAACACCTCGTGTTGGTGCGATGGTGAATTACGCAAAGTACTAACAACAAAGGCTTTGCGTCGACCGAGAGTGGCGGAATTGGCAGACGCGCTGGATTTAGGATCCTGTGCCGGTAACGGCGTGGGGGTTCGACTCCCCCCTCTCGGA
>JAPYTO010000206.1 GCA_029941865.1 Fuerstiella sp.
CGTCGGAAGTCATAGTTGTAGTCAGTGAATCGCTTGCCCAGTTCCGCCAGCAGTTCTGCGTTGACCGCCGGATTGCTGACGCGGACATCATCAACCTGATCAATGATCCCTTTGCCGAAGAAGTGAGCCCACACGATGTTGGCAAGGTTTGTTGCGAAGTAGGGATTTTCCGGGGACGCCAGCCATTCCGCCAGAACCTCCCGGCGATCACGTCCCTTCAGGTCAGGTGTTTCGCCACCAAGGAACTTCGGTGCCATGTTGCGACCATCAACCAGGTGCTTCACCTCACCGCTACCGCTGTTGAAGATAATCTGTTCGCGAGGATCTTCCGCTCGTTTGCGACCGATCTGCGAGAAGAATGCACCAAAGCTGTAATAGTCGTTCATCGTCCAGCGGTCGAAGGGGTGGTTGTGGCACTGAGCACATTGGATTCGCATTCCCATGAACACCTGCGCAACATTCTCTGACACCTTCAGAGTCTGAGTTTCTGTCTGGTAGTAATTCGTTGCCGGGTCTGTGAACGTGCCACCTTTGGAAGCCAGCAGTTCACGCACCATGACGTCCGTTGGTGTGTTGCTGGCGATCTTTTCCTTTAACCAGTTGAAGTATCTCAGCATCGGTTTTTTGGCGACGCGGTTGTTGATCGTACGCACCTGCAACAACTCGGCCCATTTCATCACCCAAATGTCAACAAATTCCTTTCGCTGCAACAGCTGATCAACGACCTTGTCTCGTTTCTGCGGGTCAGTGTCGGCAAGGAATTTGGCATGTTCTTCCGCCCCAGGCATCGTGCCGGTAATGTCAACAAACACGCGTCGCAGGAATTGTTCGTCTGTGCAGACTTCTGACGAGGTGATGCGCAACTTACGAAGCTTGTTATGCACCAGAGTATCGATGTAGTTCTGCTCCGGCGTTTTGGGATCTTCGTACGTCAGCCCCTTCGGCAACACAATGAAGTGAGATCCCACCGTGTGAGTGTCAAAGCGGGCCATGATGAACGCTTCGCCACGTTCATGAGCCGTGACAATACCTTTTTGCGTGATCTCGGCAGCCGTCTCGTTATTTGAGCTGAAGAAGGCCAGCGACGTAACGTCGCGGTCCGTACCGTCTGAGTATTTTGCACGCACAGTCAAACGCTGAGTCTGGCCATCACCATCAAGTACTGCCGTCTTTGGATACAGCTCTACGGCCAGAACGGTTGGGACTTCGGCGGGTTTGGGGTCATCCAGTGCCCCCGTTTTCAACCAGCGAACCAGAGTGTTGTACTGTTCATCCCCGACAGCGAATCGTTTACCGCCGGTGTGTGGCACAGCACCGGTACACTTTTCAATCAACAGACTTTCTTCAGGCAGAGCAAGGTTTATGCGTCGACCAGGTTGTTCACGAGTCACACGGAAGTGGTCGCCAGCAGGGTCAAACCCGAACAGGGACAGGCGGAAACCATCCTTGCCACGAGCAGCACCGTGGCAACTGCCGTTATTACAACTGGTCTTCATGAACACAGGCATCACGTCCATGCGAAAACTGATTGGCAATTCAACCTTCGCATTCGAAACTGTGATCGGCAGATCGACAGAATGGCCTTCATAGCTGACCGTTGCTTTGGTGGTGCCATCAGCAACGGGATAAAACGTTTGAGCATCCAGTTTAACGAACGCGCCGTTTTCGACAGCCAATTGAGCTTTCTCAGTCACGTCGTAGGTCAGACCATTGGCCATGACTGCCTGAACCAGCATGGACTGGCGGTCATCGACGTTGGTGAGACTGACGTCGGACGGACTGACGGTGATGGACACCGGCTTCTGTGCATCCTGCGCGTGCACTGCCGAATGCAGTACAGAGACGGCCAGAAGAGTGACAACTAATCGGAGAGTCTTCATGATTTCGAATCCAACGATGTGGGATGGTTTCGTCTGAACGGTTGGCATCGTTGCCTGACTCATCAGAGCCAGGCTTTCGTTAGAGTTTTACAATTCTATCACTCAACCTGGACGGTTGAGCTGGAACAGCCGCAGGAAACGCCAGACTACTCTGCGCCTCCGGCAGCTTTCTTTGCTTCCAGGCGTAGCTTTTCAAGTCGAGTCAGACGTTTGACCACGGGAGGTTTAGGAGCCGCGGCAACGGCCGCAGGTTTGGGTTCGGCTTTCTTTGGAACAACCGCAACGGGTTTCGGCAGTGGCTTGTCGACACGCAACTCAGTGCCGCCAACTCGAGCATGGGTGATGGGCTCACTATTCACCGTGACGACAATCTGGCAGAAGATATTCTTGTGATTGCCAGCGGGGCTGTCAGTCGCGGTCTTCACTTTGAAGACCAGTTCTTTCGTGTCTTTAGTGATTTCCAGAGGCTCCGCCGTGATCTTGTGGGGCAGGCCCACCAAATGCACTTTCGCCGGCGCTGCCAGGTCTTTCAGGACCTGTACCTCGGCCACAATCTCGGTTTCCTGTCCCAGTTCCACGGCGGCTCGTTGAATGGTCAGACCAATATACGGTTCGCTGATCTCCAGAGTTGCCATCTGCGTGGAGCAGAATGCATTACCGCCGACATTAGCGTAGCCCAGTGCATACACCGGCCAATTTCCGATCGCGGCGTTCTTGTTGGCACTGAGCGGATAAAGGACTTCGCTTTTTCCTTTCGGTATTTTCACCGAGCTGCTTGCGCCGATTCCGGGTGGACGGAAGGGGAATTGGACAACGATCTGTTCATCCCAGCCTTCCTTCTTTTTTGCCACAATCTTCAACTGCATCGACCCATCGCGAACGATCGGAACCTTCGGTTGCACGATTTCGATGGAGTACGGAAGTTCGTCAATAACGACGATCGGAAGACGCTGGACGTCTTTCCAGACATACAGCGACTGCCCCGGCTGTGAGATCACGAAGTCGGCACGGTTCTGAAAGCGACCGCTGATGTCCTTGCTTTCGTCGTTCAGCTTTGCTCGAAAATCAACAAGCGCTCCGTTCAGGGGCGCATCGGCGGCGGCTTCAAACATAACGGGCATGGTGTTCAGGTTAGATGGCATTGCGCCCGCTACCAAACTGAGACCGGCGGGAAGCTGCATGTCTTCCAGAACCAGTTCCCCACCAAAGTTCGCCCGACTGGCGGAGATGATGGTCGCAAAACGGTTGCCCTTGGCCACATAAATCCGTTGTCGGTCCTGCGAATAGCGTCGCACGCGCGGAATACCGAGCGTCAACTTCGGGGTCACCGGCTGGAATTCGATGCGGTAGATAAAGTCGGTATCGCCACGGCCGAGGTGGTCCATGATTCGCACGGCATACTCGCCGTCTTCAGGAACTTTAAAGCGAATGTAACTGTCCGGTCCGCGCGAGTCGTCGTTACCGCTGAGAGTCTTCCCGTCCTTGACACGGAAGATATGCATCACCGGATCAATGCCGGTGCGAATTCGTCGACCGTAGCATTCAACTTCGTAAGTCTGCCCCTTCTTTGCGGTGAACTTGAAGTAGTCGTGGTCACCAGCGGCACTCAGCACGCCGTTAAAGGCGGACGGAAAGGCGACAACTGTCGCTTCTGCCAGTGCATTGTTGGGCTCTGTCTCGAACGCGTTCGGGTCGACAGATATGCGAGCGACATGTCCGGACGGGCTGATGCCTCGATCGTCCTGAGCGAAGATCTGCATTTCAGTGCTGCCGTCATTCGGCAAAGTCACTTTCTGTTTGATGGGGCCACCCGCATCACCGATGAAGGTGAATTCGACTTCTTCGCCAGCCTTACCGCCAGCGGGATAGATGGCCGTTGGCCGAGGGAACTGCCCGACATGCAGCCGGTAACGGCAGTTGCCATTGCCACCATAACCGCTCTCACGCATTTCAATTATGTATTTACCGTCCTCTGGCACGATGATCGACGTGACCGCATCCTGACGAACCAGCGGAGAATCGTCGACGGCCGAAAGTTCGAAACGCTGTTCATCCAAAATCGCGATATACGGATCAAACAGTGTCTGACCAAATCGCATGCCTTCCACTTCTACAGACAGCCGCTGCCCCTTTTTCGCTTCGACGACAAAGTAGTCCACGTCTTCGTTTTGAACGACGCCCTCAACAGTAACGTTCTGTTCAATCGGTTGAGCTGCAGAGAATTCCGTGTTCGGTTCTTTCTCCGCTACGGCCGGCAAAGCACCGACAAAGAAAGTGCGATAATCGGAAATGCCCGTTCTGGTTCGAACCTGAGCGGTTTTCTCACCCAACGGGCAATCCGCCGCAACCTTGATGGTGACTCGTACGATGTTGGCGTTCTTTTCGTCCGGTTCGATTTTCACAACTTCGAAACCGGGTTCGTAAAACAGAACCTCTTCTGCGTCCTTCAGGCGGGCGCCGGAAAACGTCAGCACATGCTCCGCTCCGCGCTGAATTCCGCGCGGAGTGATAACGCTGAGAGTTGGATCAGAAGCCTGGACAGAAGCTGCACTGGCGGCAGCCAGCAGCATGAGCAGAATGCGAAAGCGCATCACAAAATCCCCCGGAAGGAACGCTGAAGATCAGGTACAGAAATTATATGAAGGCCAGTCCTGTATCACAGGGTCTTCGCAGCGTTTGTGGAGCAAACCGGCAGAAAACCGGCAGAAAACCAGACTGACATAAGTGGTGGGAAGTTTGGCTGGCGGTACTCATTCAACGAGTCAGAAAGAAACCAGCCGTGGCATGCACAACACTACACGGCATCCAATCATGCCCGTGCAGTGTTGTTGATTCAACTGTGGCCATGCTCCATCAGACCAGCAACTCTTTGCGGACTTTTCCGCCATTAACAATCTCAATGGGCCGATCACCAGGAGCCATTAACTCCTTGTCCGCATTAATCCCCAGACAGCTGTAGATGGTGGTGGCCCAGTCAACAACCGTGAGTGGCTTCTCGTCCGGCTCACTGGCAGTCGAGTCTGACGTGCCGTAGACCTGACCACCCTTGATTCCGCCACCGGCCATCACAACACTGAACACTTTCGGCCAGTGATCTCGACCGGCCGTGCCATTAATCTTCGGAGACCGCCCAAACTCACTGGCGATACAGACGAGTGTATCCTTCAGACGGCCGCGTTCATCGAGATCACGAATCAATCGGGCGTAGGCCTGATCCAACGACGGAACCTGTCGCTTGATACTTGCATCGATGCCGTCGTGCATGTCCCAGCCGCCGTAAGTCAGCGTGACGAATCGAGCGCCTGACTCAACCAGACGTCGCGCCATCAGCATGCGGGCACCAGCCGTGTTGCGACCATATTCATCTCGCAGCTTGTCTGGTTCTTTGCTCAGGTCGAAAGCGGCGCGAGCTTCCGGCGAACCAACCATGCCGTACGCTCGCTTATAGAACGTATCAACAGCATCCAGCGAGTCTGCTTTTTCCTTTGTGACAAAGTGCTCGTTGACCGCTTCCAGAACACTACGGCGACGAACAAACCTCTTGTCATCAACACCGCCCGGCAGCTTCAGGTCGCGGACGGTAAAGTTCTTGCTGGCCGGATCCGACCCAAGACTGAACGGTGCGAATGATGAACTCAGGTAACCAGTCCCTGCGAACACGTTCGGCTGACTTGGAATACAGACGTATTGAGGAATATTGTTACGCGGGCCAAACTCGTGAGTCACCACACTGCCCATGCTCGGAAACGACAGAGCCGGACTTGGCCGATATCCGGTGAACATGTTGTGGGTGCCACGCTCATGAGCGGCTTCGCCATGAGTCATCGAACGGCAGATGGCAATTTTATCGACGACCTGCGCTGTCTTCTTCCATGTTTCGTTAATGAACGTGCCACCGACATTCGTCTGAATGTGCTTCATCGGCCCGCGATATTCGACCGGAGCATATGGCTTTGGATCGAAGCTTTCCTGATGAGCCATGCCACCCGGAAGGTAAATGAAGATGACAGACTTCGCAGTCCCTTCAACGCTTGCGTAATCCTTCAGGTCCGCCTGAGCAGTCTGCAGCTTGAGGTATTGTGACAGTGTCAGTCCAACACCCCCACAAAAACCAACGTGCATAAAATCACGACGAGAATTTCCGCGACGCATAGCAAGCTCCAATGAGTGTGAACGAAACATCCAAGGAGAGGCTCCCCGGACATCGATCAAGGTGGGTAAGTGAGGTGGGTAGGTGTCAGGTAGGCGCAATCCGTTCCGATCGATGTGCATCATCTTGATTGGCCGATCAGGAGATGTCAACCGTCGGTACTGATTTTGTACACATGTACACCATTATGGGACCGTCGAAAAAACGGTTGTAACGCTGAATTCGGACGTCCGTAGCCTGAGCAGAGATATTTTCGTTAGACGTCGCAAAACCTTCTTAGAGTTCCCATAGTACACGTTTGATTCAGAGCGTGGCGATGCATCCCACTTTCGGTTTGGGCGATGGGGCGCAGGACAATCCTTCACACCGCAGAAATCCTTAACGTCGTCACTCCCGCCCGTGTCTTCACCGGGGAATTAAACCAGCGGGTTAAGCCTCGCGACGCATTTCGCTACCGTTGTCTAAGAAATCGTCTGGAAATACTGTGTCATTCGCCCTGATCGATACTCACTGCCACCTTGACGCGGAAGCGTTTCACCAGGATCTGGATGACGTTCTGCAGCGCGCTGCGGACAACGGTGTCGAGCAGCTGATGACGATCGGCATCACTCGCGAGACCAGTGAAGCGGCCCTTGTGCTGGCTAACCGCTATGAATCTGTGTTCGCCGTCGTTGGAATTCAGCCCAACTACGCACAGGAAGCTGCCCCGGACGACTGGGAGCGGATCATGGAACTTGCGTCTCACCCCAACGTCGTCGGTATCGGCGAAACGGGACTGGACAGGTATTGGGATTATGCTCCGCTGGAAATCCAACGTGATTACTTTGTCAGGCACCTTGAGTTTTCCCGCGTTTGCAGGAAGCCGTTCATCGTTCACTGTCGCGAGGCTGAGTCGGACGTTCTGGAAATGTTGCGGGCCGATTTCACGCACGGTCCTCTGAACGGCATCATGCATTCCTTCTGCGGGGATGCGGCGATGGCAGCCGAGTGCGTGGCGATGGGCATGCATATTTCGTTTGCAGGAATGGTGACCTTTCGCAAGAGCGATGAGCTTCGAGCCGTGGCGCAGACGGTTCCTCTGGATCGTCTGCTGGTGGAAACCGATGCCCCGTATCTGGCGCCGCATCCCAAGCGGGGCAAACGCAACGAGCCGGCATGGGTGCGACATACAGCGGAATGTCTTGCCGATGTGCACGGCATCAGTTTTGAGGAACTGGCAAACGCAACCGCAGCCAATGCGAAGCAGCTGTTTCGGCTGCCGTAGTGCAGTTTTCAAACAGATGTGGCCGTGGAGCTCGTGGGAATGCGACTCGCGCGAGCGGAAAGACGTTCGCCGCGGCCACAAGTCAGGTTAATATTCTGTAATGCCCGTCAATGGTCGATGCCTGTTTCCCAACGTGACAGTCGGCACAGGTCGCTGTTGATTTCAAATCTGCGACATGCCTCAGGCCGCAGTTCATAGTGCAGACACCGTTGCTGTTCGGTATCGAGCCAGACACACGGCAGCAATTCAAACTGCTGATCCGCCGCAATTCTTTCGCGAATCGGCTGCAGCAGATCGTCGGGGACGTCCCGGGTTGCTTCTTCACCGGGCTCAAAAGGGGGTATTGGTGTCAGTATGCAGCATGCGCTGCAACTGTCACAGGATTCGACGATGGGCAGCGGATTCACGTTGGGTTCAGCTACGGTTATTCGTGGAAACAATTTGTTGTCAGGTCACATTCAGCGACCTGCGAAGCGGCGTACTCGATTCTGATCGAAGGCTCGAATGTGAGTTAAGGGCTGTGCACTCACTGGGTTGCCAGCGTAACAGGGTCTTTCAGTTTGCGTCCGTGGCGGATTTTGTCGAAGTACCGGACGGCTTTACCGGCGGCGCCGGGTCAGTCGCTGGAATCAGCTCCACGATGACCGGAGTGTCGCGTGGTGGAATTTTTCCGGACCAGCCTTCGTAGGACTGAGCACCATCACTTGACGAGCTGGCTTCCCTGATATCAATGAGTGAAGCCGCAAAGTTGGCGACGCAAACCAGATAGCCACCTTCCGCAGCATAGTGCTTGTGTCCTGTTGTTTCATTGACGAAATGATAACTGCCACCAAAGACGAAGTCAGCGGTCATCGGACGCGACTGGCTGTCTGCAAAGAACGTGTTGATGGCCTGTTGATACGGTTTGTCGTCCCACAACGCCAACAGATGGTCCCGCTGCTTTGTTGACATCGGGCCATACCACAGAAGTTCATTGTTGTACGGATCGTACCGCAACTCCATCAAAGGCAGTTTGACACCCGGAGGCGGTTTAGGAAGCTTCTGCGCGAAGTAGTGGAAGACAGAGTGCCGCAGCCAGGACCGGACATCGGCACGATGGAGTTCCCCGTCTTTGCTGATCCAGTTTACGAATATGTCGATCCTCGGCCCGGAAGGCGGGGAGAATTTCGGGGAAAACATTGCGGGTTTGCCTGGTTTCTCGCCCAGCGCCAGCAGTGCTGCGTGAACAACAAATGCTCTGCTGCGCAGCCACAGGACGGACTCGTGTTCTTTGGTCCCTTCCGTACAAATCAGCATTTCCAACAGACAGTCTTCACATGCCACCTGAGTGTGCAGCAGCACGCGTTTCCGTTTTGTGTCCAGAAAAACCGTGTTTGGGGGGTTGAGCGACGTGCTGCCCTCCAGAATTTCCTGAAGCTGTTTGGGAAGCGGCTTCAGCGGAGGAGGCGCGTCGCGTTGTTCGACGTCCTGCTGCAGGCCGACTTCAGACGTTGCATCGCTGTCTGCGGGGGCTGCCGCAGCGCTCGTGGGTGTCTCGTCGTCTGCGCGCACGATGTCGGCAGTGGTCGATGCGACAAGGCACGCAAGGATGCTCCGAAGTGTCACGCGAAGTTTCAGCATGGGATTGATCCGGCAGAACGGCGACTGTTTCTTAGCTGTTATGGTAGCCAATCAACACGTGTTGTTGTACTCGAATCGCGGTTCACAAATGCTGAAGGCCGCACTGCATACAGTGCGGCCTTCTTTCCGGAAGCAACATTGGGCGTTAGTCTTCGCGTTCCGTGCGACGACGTCGGCGAAGAACAGCCGGAGTCAGCATCGCCAGAACAGCGAGCCAGCCCCTGCCCTGGGGCTGTTCTGCATCAGCGACTGTGTCGACATCGTCGTCCGCTGGAGCAGCCGATTCTTCTGCCCAGATCACATCGTCCCATGCAGCCATGATGTCGTCGGACGATTCGACATCCCGGTCGGTCGTCTCGTCGTCGACCGACGTCAGTTCGGACGTCGGCAGGGTTCTGGCAGGAACATCGACGAACGTAACAACTGATCGCTGTTCCTGTGCGGTATCGCTGAGAAGTTCCACAGGTACAGCACCCGTCAGATTCACTGAACTCCATTCGGAGTCCCCGGCATTGGAGGCCAGCAGCACATTCCCGGTCGGCTGTTCCTGATCGTTGTCGAGCGAAACGATCGTAAAGCGTACCGGATCGCTCCATGCATTAATCCTGCCACTGGCGGTGATCACCCGCACCCAATAACGGTAATCGCCCGGAGCAAGTTCCGTCGTTGACGTGTAGGCCGTTCCGGTAATCGTATCGTCACTTATGATTGCCGTGCTTGTCGAAGACACGCTGGAGACAAAGATTTCGTACCGAGCCGCACCGGTCGCCGCTGTCCAGGAGAACAATGGCGTTGTGTCTGAGCCCGTGGCAATTGCATCGAGAGTCGGGACGGTGACAACACTGACTGAAAACTCCGACTGCGAATTCAGACTCCAGGGAGAAACGCGTCCGTCGAACGCAACAGCTCGCACCCAGACCCGATAGGAACCGGACGCCAACGCGTTGGTAACCTGATAAGAAGTCGTGGTCACTCCGGTCACATCGACCAGTGGTGAACTGACCGCCCCGGCCGGAGCCATGTAGACCCGATACGACACGGCTCCCATGACGGGTGCCCATGTAATCAGCGGCGTATCGTCGTGCGTATCGCCAATTGGAATCACCGATGGCCGCCCACCGATTTCGAAGACTTCGCCTTCGCTCCAGCTGGTCACGGTCGTACCGGCCGCAACATTATTGCCGGTGGCAAATCCACGCGTCCAGACCTTGTAACGTCCGTCTGACAGACTCGGAAGTTCGTACTGTGTGGAAGTGAGTCCATTCTCGACCAGAATGACCTCCGCAGGAACAACGTCAATCTTATTCAGCCATAGCTGCCAGGTGATCGTGACGTCGCTGGCCGCAGCGTCAGGATGGTTCCAGTTGACGGTCACGTTGGCATCAAAACGCGGTTCAATGGAACCCATAACCGGAGGCGTCACGACATCAAAGTTGTACGGCGTGCTCCAGTCACTGACCTCTCCCAGACCGGTTTCAGCCTGGACCCAGTAGCGGTAGTGTCCGACAGGCAGATCCACCGGAGGAGTGTAACTGGCCGACTGCAGATCTGACTGAATATACAACGTCTCACCCATTGAGACACTCGTCAGCCACACCCTGAACGACTCTCCCGCAAGTGACTGCTCCCACGTAAGTGTCGGACGTTGAGACTCCGTTCTGCTGAACGGTGCAGTGCCCAGTCCTGCCGATGGTCCCAGCAGCAACGGTGCCGAACCAACCTGGAAGACATGCACTGTGCTCCACTCGGAAACCGTACCATCTGCTGCCGACGATCGCACGCGAACGCGATACTGGTCCGGCGTCAATGCACTGCCGTCAGGCACTGTCAGAGATGTGCCGACCACCCCGGTCTGTGTGAACACGGTCGTATCGGTGGTGACATTGACAACCTCAACTTCGCTGGTGGCAGCTCCAAACACTTCCGTCCAGGTGATTTCCGGTGTCGTGTCGTAGATACCAGTGTCTGGCGCCAGCACTTCCGGAGACGTGTTGACGGTGAAGGCTGACGGTGCACTAACGACGGAAACCGTGCTGCCGGATGACGATGCGGCCGGCGCGTTGTTCGCCTGAATTCTGACTTCGTACTGTCCGAGCGGCAGCTGGTCCACTTCCGGCAGGGTGTACTGCGTTGCTGTAACGTCGTTTTGCTGCAGAACCACCTGATTGGAAACGGTATTCGTGACTACCACGTCGTATGTGTCAGCACCATTCACTGCGGTCCACGAAAATGTCGGTGTGGAATCCGGCAGATCGCCGACCGGCGTGTTAATGGTCGAAGGTATTGCCACGAAAAACGTCTGCGGAGCACTCCAATCGCCGGGGATTCCCGGAAGTGTCAGGCCGCGAACGCTTACGGTGTACTCACCCAGCGGCAATATCGTCGTCACGTTGTATGACTCAGACGTTATGAATGTTGCCGTGACAACATCAAACAGATCCTCCGTCACATTGTTGACGCGAAGGTCATACGTGGCCGCTCCCGGAACGTCGCTCCAGGTAACTATCGGTGTTGCATCAGCGATGGTGCCTGTCGGGGCCGTGATGACTGGAGCTGTCGAGACCCGAAACGCCTGATAGGCGCTCCAGTCGCCCGGTTGCAGTGTCGTGGCTTCGATCGCCCGAACCCGGACCTCGTAGCCACCTAATGACAGTTCATTGGCCACAGTGAACGTGGTCAGGGTGCTGTCAAGGTTGGTCTCATTCACCAGCACGCCACCGGTGGCCGAATCTCGCACCTGAAGCTCAAAGTGATCCGTCTGATCGACAGACGTCCACGTGATTTCGGGCAGTCCGGTCACGACATCTGACAACGGTGCGGTGACCGTCATCGGCACAACTTCGAACTGCGTGAGCGTAGCAGGCGGTCCCGCAACACCAGCCCGATTAAATGGAGTCACGATGAATGTGTAGACTCCGGCCGGCAGAGGATCGGATAATTCGATCGATTCGCCGACATGGTTCTCCACGAAACCCACAGTCTGGTTCAGAGGGTTTCTCAGTTCGATGTTGTATTTCGCGTTGGCACCTGGAGGCGAACCGGCAATCGGTTGCCACTGCAGCAGCGGGGTGAGATCACTGGTCTGCGGCCACATCGGCAGAACGTGCTCAACTCTGACTGCATCCAGCAACGGAGAGATCTGCACCTGATAGTCTTCCACTTCACCATCACCGGCCCGTCCGGTCGGTGCCAGGCCGCCAACAGAGCTGAACCGGGCTCGCGTCCAGAGGTCGACACCTGTGACTGCCGAGTTGGCGAGAATCGTGAAATTGACCGTATTATCGCCGGCAGCAAGATCGTAACTGACACCGCCGTTCAAATGCTCATTCGCATCAAATGCTCCATTGTTGTTCAGGTCGATCCAGATATCCAGCTTGCCGGGTGCCGATGCCGTCGCGACGAAGAACGAGCCTACGTCGATAGCACCGTCGGCCTGCATTCCGAGTTCAAAGGCGATGCCATCTTCGTCGGCTCCGTCTGTGCC
>JAPYTO010000207.1 GCA_029941865.1 Fuerstiella sp.
ACACGTAATGCCATCATCTCCACACCGGTCTTCGTCGACAACAGCGTGCTGCTGTCTGTCGGGCAGGATCCGGAACACGGTGAAGGCGTCGGCCATCTGTACCGCATTGATGCCACTAAAAAGGGCGATGTCAGTCCCCAAATCGCCGACGGCGACACCTACAAAGACAATTCCAACACCGCGCAGATCTGGCATGTGGGTGGTGTCGATGTAGACGGCAGCATCACAGGCGAAGAAAACGGCCTGCTGTACCGACGGACAATTTCAACAGTCGCCGTCGCAGATGGACTGGTCTACGCACCGGATCTCAGCGGCTTCCTGCACTGCGTCGACTTCAAGACCGGAGAGAAAAAGTGGGTCTACGACACGTTTGCGGCCGTCTGGGGATCGCCGATGGTGGTCGATGGCCGAGTACTACTCGGTGACGAAGACGGTGAAATGGTCATCCTGAAAGCGGGCGACAAGCTGGAGGAAATTGAAACCAAAACCTTCAACTCATCCATCTACAGCACACCGACCATCGCGAACGGATTGATGTTCGTCTCTGACCGATCAACCCTCTACGCGATCAAAGTCAAGTAGCCGATCAGATCTGATAGTCCGGCCAGCCAGCTTCCTGTTCGCGTTCCGGCTGGCCTTTTCCTCTCAGACGTCGGAACACCAGGTGCACAATGACGCCCCACAGGACAGGAAGGGCGATACAACAGCACGCAAACCAAACCTGAGACGGCAGGTCGGCGACGGCCGCCTGCTGGGTCTCAGATGTCACTGCAGTGACACTGGCGAACGTCCGTAACATCTTCAACATTTTCCCTGTTGTCGATGCCACGCGTCAGCCCAGGCGTTACATCGCGATACGCACAGCCATCCTGCGAATCGAATCCACTCGGTAAACATCACGACCACGGGAGTCCCTGGTGGAGGGGTCAATATGGCCGTGGACGTCCACGGGATCGCCATCAGTCAGACCACCGATCTGCTGCGATGACACAGCAAGACTCAACGTGCCACCATACTGGTCATTTCCAGCCACGCTGTAGTTGATGGTCCAGTGGCGACTGTCGCCATCATAGCGAAGTACGCCCCTCAACCAATGATAGTCTTTGGTATCAAACCCGTATTCCACATGCCGCGCACCGACAGGCTGAATGGAAGAGGGTCGCGCCACAGTGTTTCTGCCAGGTTCTGACGTCTGAGTCGTGGGTATTCCACCAAGATCGTTATCAAAATTTCCAGGGTCGCGTGGGTCAGGAACAAAATCCTCATTGTCCTCCTCGAAAAACTGCCCATTATCAGCAGGTCGATCAAAATCGTCGTCGGGATCACGGTCGTACGTCTGCGGATCGTAGGGCGGCGCATCCGATTCCGGAATCTGCAGCAATCCGGGCGACGCCTGATTCAATGACTGCGGCGGCGCGTACATCATCGGCTGACCGTATGGTCTTCCGTGATACATGCCCGGATTCATGCAGCCTGCCAGGCCCATCAGTCCAGGAATAAGAAGCCGGATGGCCACGATTTTGGCGCGATTCTGCTGGAAACACATAGGAAGACTCCTAATTCGGGACGACGCTCCAAATTGGAGAGTGCGACGCCGAAGAAACCCGTTGCATGCGGACGTAAGAGCGCACTTAAGCAGGTCAAGAGTGAGGAGAACTGGAGAGGAGAATTGACAGGTTTTCTGCCGATCAGAGAGACCAACCAGCACGAAGTGCGTGAGATTTAGCCGATTCGCAAAATCGTGTCCATAGGTCTTTGCCGAACCTGACTGTCGCGCGGCCAGCGTTGCCGATTCATCCACAGCCCGGAGAATCCACCGACACGACTCAGCGTTCGACAGCGAATGTGCTGTGCCTGCGAATGATTGACGGGCTCTCATCAATACAGCGCTAGTGCATTGTCACAGTTGAATCTTCGGGTTGCAGATTCGTGGCGTAAGCTTCCAGCTTGCGATTGATCAGGAGAAACACACGGCAAGCAGGATGCTTACCCCACTTTTGACAGTGACGAAGCGCTAGTGGTCTGTCCATGTTGAGTTTACCAGTAGCGGAACTCGCCAGGAGTTTCGGCCAACGACGGGCAACACCGAAAGGGTTGGCGACTTCCGCTACCGTCAGCATTAGAGCAGTTTACTTATTGTCGTACACGATACTGGCTCGTGGGAGTAACGAAACTGCTATCGCAAAACGTTCTTCGCGGCCACAAGTCAGCGTGAAACGCTGTAGTAAACTTAATGTGGATACAGCGCTCGTGCTTCGTCAAGTCTTGATTTTGGGGCAGCCGACGTCATCAGACTTTGGACGACATACAGAAAATCCTCCAAACTCCGGCGAGTTCGGCTACAGAACAACCCCTGTTCTTAGACTTGACCACGCGCTAGTCGATGCCCAGATTTCTCTCGATATTTCGAGCTTCCTGAGACATCATCGAATTCTGCCACCAGCGATCCGGATCGCGTTCCCGTTCCTGGTCTGCTCGCCCCTCTTTGCCCACAAACCCCCATGGATCGGGTTCATCCTCCATTTGGACAGGACCGTCGTGAGGATTTGGCTTGAACATTCGAATGGACTGTGAAACGGCGTCGCGCCCTGCGTTCATCATCGTGCAACCAGTTGACGTGACAGACAGAACTGCCACGATGTACAAATAGGTCGAGCGTTTCATAGCAGACTCGCAGACGTAACCCGCCCGCAATGATGCGGTGGATCGGAAAGACACGATAGCCGGAATGGCGTGAGAGAGAGGAGTCTTCCATATTGTCAGATTCTGAAAACCGCGCCCAGAGGAGTTTTTGCATGGAACCGCTGGACATTCTTGTCGTGGCACCGCACCCCGACGATGCTGAAATCAGCGTGGGTGGCACGATGGCCCTGTCGTTGTCGCAGAATCTGCGCGTTGGCGTCCTTGAACTGACCACTGGAGAGCCAACCCCGCATGGCACGCCCGAACTGCGCCGCGAAGAAACGCAGCGGTCAACTGAGATTCTGGGCCTGACATGGCGGCACAATCTTGGTCTCCCCAATCGCAGCCTCCAGCCAACGCTTGAAGCTCGGCGATCAGTGGCAGAAATCTTTCGGTCGACAAGACCACGAATTATTCTGGCTCCGTATTGGCAGGATGCCCACCCGGATCATGTCGCCGCCAGTAGTCTGTGCGACGATGCGAGGTTCTGGTCGAAGCTTAGCCGGTCCGATATGGAGGCAGATCCATTCTGGCCGCCGACGTTGCTGCACTACTTCAGCATTCACCTCAGAATTCACCCGGCCGCCTCAGTTGTCGTCGACATTTCCGCTCACATCGACACGAAGATGGACGCGGTCTCAGCGTACCGAAGTCAACTGATCGAAGGACGGTCAACGGAGCATCCGACGGTCCTGGACGATATCCGCGATCGAGCACGCTACTGGGGCTGGTCCATCGGAAAGGGCTACGGCGAACCGCTGCTAAACCGTGAGCAAGTCGGCATCGGCAGTCTCAACAGTCTGCTCAATTAATCGTCATCAAAGATGATCAGTTCCTCGGAATCCCCTGCATCGTCGTCACTGGATTCCAGATCGTAAATGGGTTCGTCGATGACCTCGATCTCGTTGGTTTCTTTCAGGGTTTCCTCGTCGTCAGCCAACACATCATCCGCCAAAGGAATGACGTCATCCACGGCCTCAGCGAAAGCAATCTCATCCGCAGGGCTATCTGGAGCAACATTGTCAGCCGGCCCATCTCCCGAATCAGACAGCTTCAATTGTTCACGGCCCTCAACCCGAGCAACGGGAAGTGGAGCGATTTCGTCAGCCACCGGAGAGACCGTTTTCCTGGCTTCGATTCGGGCGTTCGGGTGAAACAGAAACTCGACATCGCCAATCGCCACACGATCACCGGTTTGCATCAGTGATTCTCGATTGACACGTGCACCATTCAGCCAGACGCCGTTCAGGCTGCCGAGATCTCTGACAAAGTACGTTTCGTCCACCTGGACCAGACAACAGTGCCGTCGCGAAATCTTCGGGCTCTCTGTAATCACGACATCACAGTCGGCACCGCGTCCAATGAGAATGACGGCGCGATCGATCGCAATCAACTTGCCTTCCCCAACTGGCTGAAGCACGGCCACCATGTCTGAGTTACCTCGGTTATGTCGTAGCGGCAAATCGCCACACGTTGTTTGCATGAGCTGCTGGAAACACCTGCCTGATTTTCCAACGGATCATGCTGAGTCGCCAACAAATTGCAGCTGTTCACTTCAGAATGATCGGGATTTGAGCCATCCTACCGGAGGAATCTGTGTGCGTCGGCCACGTTCTTTAACGAATCTGCGGTCCTTGAGGCCTAAAACGCACATAACCCCACGAAATCCGACTCCAATTACCGTTTGCCTGATGCCATGAATCTGTTTGCCGCTGAAGAAGAAACGAATCGCGAAAAAGCTCGGCCTCTGGCAGCGCGGATGCGTCCTCGCAGCCTCGACGAATTCTACGGGCAGCAGCACATTCTCGGCGAAGGCAAGCTGCTGCGGCGCATGGTGGACGCAGATCGACTCGGTTCCGTCATTTTTTACGGTCCTCCGGGGATCGGCAAGACATCCCTTGCGGAACTGATTGCGAGACACACGAAGCGTCGTTTTCGCCGGCTGAACGCAACCGGGGCCGGCGTTAAGGAAGTTCGCGAACTTCTGACAGAAGCAGAGAACGCTCTTAGCTCCGACGGAACTCAGACCGTTGTGTTCATCGATGAACTACATCGCTTCAGCCGAAGCCAGCAGGACATCCTGCTGCCTGATGTTGAATCCGGCACGATCTCGCTGATCGGGGCGACAACCGCCAATCCATTCTTCTCACTGGTCGCACCGCTGATCAGTCGTAGTCAGATCTTCGAATTCCGTGAACTGGATACAACGGACCTGCTGCAACTCATGAACGCAGCGCTGCAGGATTCAACACGGGGGCTTGGAAAACACAGTGTGGACGTCGAAGACGATGCGCTGGAACTGATCGCAACACTTTCTGATGGCGACGCCCGGCGTGCTCTGATGGCCCTGGAAATCGCCGTGCTGTCCGTGGCAGCGACGACAAAAAAAGTCGATCGCACAGTGGCTCAGGAATCGCTGCAGAAGCGAGTGATCCGATTCGATCCAAACGGGGACGATCACTACGATGTGGCCAGTGCTTTCATCAAAAGTATTCGTGGCAGCGACCCCGACGCGTCACTGTACTGGCTGGCCCGCATGCTGGAATCCGGTGAAGATCCACGTTTCATCGCCCGACGGCTGGTGATTTCTGCATCAGAAGATATCGGCAACGCAGATCCTCAGGGGCTGTTGATCGCCACAGCTGCATTTCAGGCCACCGAGACCATCGGCATGCCGGAATGCCGCATCAATCTGGCTCAGGCGACCACCTACCTTGCCTGTGCACCAAAATCGAACGCGGCGTACAAAGCGATCGACGCAGCGTTGCAGGACGTCCGCACCGATTCCGTGTTGCCCGTCCCCATGCATCTGCGCGACGGCCACTACAAAGGTGCGGAAAAACTGGGCCACGGCGTGGGTTACCAATACGCACACGATTCAGACGAAGGATGGGTCAATCAGGATTACCTGGGCGTTCCCAGGCAGTACTATGAACCCGTCCCACGAGGCCACGAGATTCAGTTTCGAGCCTGGGTCGACAAGCTGCGACTGCAGCAGCGGACGTCCACGAATGAAAATGATTCGTAAGGATTCGTTGGACGGCCTCATCGAAATTCCACACAGAATATTCCGACCGAATGATTCCTGATTCCTTGTGTCCGTTGATCCTTTTTCCCCGGAGCCTCTCATGAGCCGAACGATCCAGCGACGCCAGTTCGTCAAAGCCTCAGCCGCACTCGCCGCCTGCAGCGTCCTGCCATCGCCGGTGAAGGCTTTCTCGCCGAATGCCCGACTGCGCACCGCTCATGTCGGAGTCGGGGGCATGGGCGGAGCCGACCTGAAGTCGGTTTCTTCTCACGCGGGCGTCGAGGTTGCAGCGCTGTGCGATGTTGATGCAAAAATCCTTAAGGCAGCCGCTGCGACATTTCCAAACGCTCGCACGTTCCGGGACTATCGCGAGATGATTTCCACCGTGGGCGACACGATTGATGCGGTCGTCGTTTCCACACCCGACCACACACACGCTCCGGCAGCGATGACCGCGATGAATCACGGCAAGCCCGTCTACTGCCAGAAGCCGCTGACGCACGAGGTCTTCGAAGCCCGCCAAATGCGACTGACCGCACAGAAAAAAGAGCTGGTGACCCAGATGGGCATTCAGGCGAGTGCCGGACTACCGTATCGCCGTGCAACACAGATGATTCAAAGCGGCGTGATCGGAAAGGTCAGCAAAGTCCTCGCGTGGTCGTATAAGAACTGGGGCTACGACGGTTCGGCTTTCACGAGTTTCGACGACGTCCCGCAGAACCTGGACTGGGATCTCTGGATCGGCACAACTGCCATGCGTCCGTATAAGAAGGGCGTTTATCACCAGGGAACATGGCGGAAGCAGATTGACTTCGGAACGGGAACGCTCGGCGACATGGGCGTGCATATTTTCGATACGCCATACCGAGCTCTGGCGTTGACGTATCCAACGTGGGTCAGGACAACCTGCCGGAAACCAACCGGCGTGGGACACCCCGAACAGAACATCGTCGAGTACGAATTTTCCGGCACGCCGTACACCACCGATACAATGCGCTGGACCTGGTACGACGGCGCCGACGCGCCGCCAGCGACGGAAGGCCTCGGTGTGCCGGAGGGGCTGAAGCTGCCCAACCAGGGCGCACTCTTCGTCGGCGAAGACGGCACAATGCTGCTGCCACACGTGTCCGAGCCGCAACTCTTTCCCGAAGACAGGTTCAATGATGCCCAACGTCCGGAACTTGAACCGCGCAACCATTACCACCAGTGGGTCGATGCATGTATGGGAACAGGGGAAACCAGTTCGCATTTCGGTTACGCGGGTCGCCTGACGGAAGCGTTGCTTCTGGGAGTCGTCGCCAACCGTTTTCCCGGCCGAAAACTGATGTGGGACGCCGGAAATCTAAGTGTCACAAACCTGAAAGAAGCGAATTCTCTCCTCAAACGTACTCCCCGCGAAGGCTTCCAGGTCGCTGGGCTCTGACAGAACGAAGCACGCGAAAGTAATCCGTCGCCGGCACTCCGCCACTCACGCATTGTCCGCTTCGACCGCACCCAGAATCCGGTCAAATACGTCGGGGACGGCGCTCAGGACTCGCGACCAGTTGTGAATGAACGGTGACTCGTCGGGACGACTGAGAAACTCGCTGCCTGCCGCCAGGACGACTCGGCTGAACAGTTCCACAGTCGCTTCTTCATGATGACGATCCAGCACCAGTCCACTCATCACGGCGTCGTTGTTGTAGTGGTCAACCAGGTCCAGAGCGGTTCGATAATAACACGCCTTCAGCGTTCTGAGCATATCCGCCGTAATCACGACTCCTTCGACCGACAGCTTACGAAACAAAGCCTTGCTGATGTCATGAGCCATCCGGTGCAGACCGCCTGTTCGATTCTCTTCTGACACCGGCTGATGCTTGTGGTCATAGCTGTCCGCGATGTCCACCTGACAGATTCGGTGCAGGTTGCAGTTGCGATACATCTCGGACAGAGTGCCGATTTCCAGTCCCCAGTCGCTGGGAAAACGCAGCGACGAAACCACTTCCGAACGCATGGAAAACTCGCCCGCCAGCGAGTAACGAAAGCTGCTCATGTAATCAAGATATTCGTTGCGACCAAGGATCTGTTTCAGAGCACTGAGCAATGGAATCACCAGCAGACGATAAACACGCCCGTTGAGCTTCCCGTTGGCAGCTCGGTAGTAGTAGCCCTTGCAAAACTGATAGTGGAATGACGGATGCGCCAGCGGATACAACAGGCGAGCCGGCATGGAACGGTCATACGTCAGAATGTCACAGTCGTGCAGAGCGACGGCTTTTGATTTTCCGGATGCCAGAAAGTAGCCCAGACAGTACCAGACATTGCGGCCCTTGCCAGCTTCTGTTGGAGCAAGTCCTTCCGACTGCAACGCAGCGTCAACGTGACGCAGTCGCGTGCCATCGTTCCACAGCACTTTGTGGTTCTGCGGCAGTTTTTCGAAGAAGCGGCGAGCGGACTGAAACTGAGTTTCGTTCGCGCGATCAAGGCCGATGATGATCTCCGAAAGATATGGAATCTTCGCCAGTTCCTCGACAATCGGCCCCATTGCCGGGCCTTCCAGTTCCGAATACAGGCACGGCAGCAGCAGCGACATGGGAGTGTCTTGGGAGAAACCAACCAGTTCTGATTCGAGTTCTTCCGTTGACCGGTTCCGAAGATTGTGCAGAGTCCCGATGATTCCGTTCTGAGCAAAATCCGCCATTATTTCGGAGCTTTCGTCTGTTGAAACGACGTTGAGTCTCAGAAAAAGGGTCAGGCACCAATAGTGCGAAGCACCCGAAGGGCCGTTCCGGCTATTGGTGCCTGACCCTTTTTCTGACTTCGTGCATTCTATTGATTTCCATCGTCGAAACCCAATTGGTCCAGCAGTCGCCCGACGGATTCCGCCCAACCCGCTGCACCGTCTTTGGAGGCCACGATTCCTCGATGCGGGTCCACGTCAACATTCAGCCGACCATCCACCGCTGGAATTCCGATTGGATAGTCGGCTATGTCCAGCATACTCTGATCGATCGGGCTGTCACCGATCGCGGCAGTCGTGATTCCCCTCGAAGTGGTTTCACGATATCGGTCGGCCACCTGCCGCATCGCTTGTCCTTTTGTCGCATGCCCGGCAACATGCCAAAACCGCCCGCCCTTTGTCAGAGTCAGATAGTGTTCCGTCAACTTCGTTCGAAAGACGAATACGTTCTCGTCGGTATCGTCCCACAGAAGTGGTTCGGTGCTGTGTCGTTGACACGCAAGTTCCGCTTTATCGCGAGGCAGATCCGTGTTCGCCATCACGCCCTCAACGCCCAGGTCGACGAACGATCGGAACTGGAAGTGTTTCTTCAGTTCTGCCAGCACTTTAAGAATCATCGAACGACTGGTCGCAGTTGCCACGTTCTCAGCTGGCACCGTCGAGACCTCGTTCTGTGGCAACAATGAATCCGACCAGTGGATGACACCACCATTTTCAGAAATGAATGGTGCTTCGGGCACACACAATTCGTGCCGCAGTTCGGTCATTTCAGCGACCGTCTTGCTGGAACTCAGCACGACCGGCACGCCCAGATGCTCCAGGCGTCTGAGCATCGGCTCTGCTGCCGACCAGTCGTAGTCCGCTTTGTTCAGCAGACAGCCATCAAGATCCGAAAAGACTACCAATTGCGTTGAAGACTCGTCCATGCTCGGATCATGATCAACGATGAACAGCCGTCAACCGTGATCATCGGAATTTCTGACTGCGAGCCTGTGGATTAGGCCATTCAGTCGTGCAGGCAGCGTCCTTGAATCGTGTGGCGGGCGACTACGCGGCGGGTCGAACCTTTGGCTGCGAAGCATACCACTTCAATGCGCCGGTCAGCCGCGCTTGTTTTTCGCCGCCGGGCAGATACTTGAGTGTGGCAGCTGCCAGAGAGGCGACGGGACGCGGAAGAGCAGCCGTCAGACTTCGACGCAGTTCAATCCGTTGACCAATCGGCCGTTCCTGAAACCCAAGTCCTCGTTTGAACAGGTCGAGTGACTCGCCACCTGGCTGCAGCGATTGCAGTCCGATGGACACTTCAGCGATCTCGTCGCGAGCCATGGCCCATTCCAGAAACGTGAACAACATCGCGTTGTTGGGTCGGTACTTCAGCTTGTCCGCACTGGATCGAACGATCGAGATGTATTCTCTTGAACCAGCCCGAAAGGAAAGCAGGTAGGCGGCCAGTTCCCCGTCATGCCACGCCGCCCATGCAGTCGCCGCAGGAGACGCCGCTGCGGCTTCGAAGTAATTCTTCCAGTACGCGGCAAAGTCAGTCGGCAATCTGCGCCCCTGACGAATCAACGTATCAGCATGTAACTGAACGCCGGCATCGCCCAGGTCGCGAGGGTCAAGCTGACCAGCCGTGCAATTGCGCAACCCCTGTCGAGTCTTATTGCGTGCCTTGTTGACCAGCGTCGGCATACCGTAGTTCTTATCGGTAACGACCTGCTGAAAACTATGGACACCGGTTTCCAGGGAACACGAATACCGAGCCATCAGGCCGTTGTCGCCCAGAATCTGTGGTGCGTCAAATGTGGCCGAATCAACCGGCGCATCGTACGGAATCGTGGTCCAGGCCCGGGAAAACACATCAAACCACAGCGTTCCCTGGTGTTCTTTGATCGTGTGCCCGATCCTCTCGAGGAACTCGGCGTGATATTGAGGATCCATGACAGCCATCCGTGGCGAATTGAAGGGAGCAAGTCGAACGCCTGTCGGCAGTCCGAAAGCATCATACGTTGAGAACACAAAGTCGCTCAATATCGAGTTTAAGCCGTAGGACGGACCGAGGCCGACGCCAATGCCGGAGCAGCGCAAACCGGATTTCATCGTGGTACAGTCTGTTCGGTCCGACATCCGAAAGAATCGGCCGATGTTCCGGCAGACACACGGTTTGCTCGATCCGGTCTACAAATCCGTGCGCAATTGAGGTTAGCGATGCACCGGCCAGTCCGCTATCTTCTCCAGTCACCGTTTCTTCCATCGAGTCATCGGAGTTGACAATGCAGACGCCCGCACATTTCTGCCGCCGTTTCAGCGTGCTTATTCTGTTTCTAATCATGGATGTCGTGGTCTGTGCGCAGCCCGATAAACGTGGCGTACTGCTGAAATCGCCGCAGGCATACCCGGGCTATACATTGATCGCTCCTTTTGGAGGACAGCAAACCTTTCTGATCGATCTGGACGGAAAGGTTGTGCACTCGTGGACCACCGATCGAAAGCCGAGTCAGGCCGCATACCTGCTGGAAGACGGCAGCTTGTTGCGAACAGCGAAGATTCCAAACAGCGCGTTCAACATACCCGGCGGCCCCGCTGGCGGCATTCAACGATTTAGTTGGGACGGAGATCTGCTGTGGGATTACGTCGTCGCTGACGATCACAGGCATTCGCATCACGACATCGAACCGATGCCCAATGGCAATGTTCTTGTCGTAGCGTGGGAATTGAAGAATCGGGACGAAGCAATTGCGGCCGGACGTGACCCGGAAACGATTGAAAATGATGCTCTCTGGCCGGAGATGGTCCTGGAGATCAAGCCGGTCGGAAAAACGGGCGGCGAAATTGTCTGGGAGTGGCACCTCTGGGATCACCTCGTGCAGTCGTTCGACAAATCAAAAGCGAACTTTGGACAACCCGCCGATCATCCCGAGTTGATCGACCTGAACAACGTTGACCGCCCGATCGCGGATTGGATTCACATGAATTCCATCGACTACAACCCGCAGCTCGACCAGATTCTGCTGTGCGGACGCACGTTCGACGAAATCTGGGTCATCGATCATGGGACAACCACAACGGAAGCGGCTAAGCATTCCGGTGGTCGTCGCGGTCGCGGCGGCGACGTGCTGTACCGCTGGGGTAATCCGTTCGCCTGGTTTGCGGGATCACCATTCGATCAGGTTCTGTTCGGGCAGCATGACCCGCACTGGATTCCGCCCGGCATTCCCGGAGCGGGAAACATTCTGATTTTCAACAACGGCAGCGACCGCGACCAGCGATCGTTTTCCACCGTGGACGAGCTGACCCCACCGCTGCAAAAGGATGGAACGTATCAACGACCGGGGCAGGGTGCCTTTGGGCCGAAGCAATTGACGTGGAGATTCGAAGATCCTGACAACCTGTTTTCGCAGCGTGTTTCGGGAGCTCAACGCTTGCCGAACGGCAACACACTTATCTGTTCCGGGGAAACGGGACATGTATTCGAAGTCGACCGGAACGGAACTGTTGTGTGGGACTACCGCAACGAACTCGGCGCGACAACCCAGAAACGGAAGTCAACAGGCGGGGCACGGACAAGTCTGGGAGGCGTCGCCATGTTCCGCGCAACTCGTTACGCGCCGAATCATCCGGCATTCCAAGCGCGAGAGCTGACACCGAAATAGCCGACAGAACGATTACGGCAACTCAGTTTTTCAAACTGCAGCCTTCAACACTCGCCCCGAGACACTGCTCCCCCCAGGATCGACGTGGGCGACTTGCAGCGAGTGGCATTTTCTACATCCATCAGCCAAGCGCCCGAATTCGCACTGCACCGTCATTTTTGGCTGTTTAAAAACCGGGGCCCCGGAGTAAGCGTCATTTCTGTCCCATGGTGCTCACCTGCAGCAGAGCCACGGGCGACCG
>JAPYTO010000208.1 GCA_029941865.1 Fuerstiella sp.
ATCGGCTCCCGTGGTCCCCTCACGCTGGCTCCCTCTTTCGCCGCCACTCACAGCCACAGGCGACTGACTGACCCTGAAATCAAGGCTGACGCCAGTGCATTCGGACACATCGCTCAGTGGCTGAGAGCCGAGTTCTTAAACGACGGTCGACTCTGTGCCGCAAAACCCCTTTGCCACGCCACAATTGAGCGAAAAGCAAGACGCCTGTGGGAGCGTACAGAATCCAAAGATGCTGCCGAGAACTGGCGTCGTGCTGAAGAGTATGTGCGAGACTTCTACGAAAACCTCTTACCCGCCATCGTCGAATCCGATCAACTGGCCGTTGCCAGCGTATTGTCCGCAGCAGCGCCCTGCCCGGAAACAGGTGCGAGCTGCGAACTGGTCGACTCACTCGAAGTCGCCATCGTGACCTATTTCTTCGACCCGAAACTGATGAATGAGTTTTTCGAAGGCCACGCGACGTACCTGTGATTCTTGATGCCCGGCTACAGAGAGGGCAGCCCGTTTGACTCACTCACAGATAGGTGTGCGGATGTCTTTGTGTGGCGTGCTGACTCCATAGACGTGAAGTCGGGAAAAGCCAAATAACCCCATCTACCTGCGATGTCGAAAGTCGATGGGACGGTGATGATGGTGTTGTCGTACCATGAGTTTCGTTCAATTGTTTTGACCACAAGAGGTGCATGCAAACCGGGCGAGAACTCGCGATGAAAAGTGCAGAATGTCGTGACTGAGAGCACGGCAACCAGGCGTGGCATGACAGGCCGGGAACAATGTACTCAGGCAGCTGAATAACGACCATGTCTGTTCCTGCCGTGGGTTGTTGTTATTGTCCTGGACGAACTTTCGTCATGCCAAAGTCCTGTGCTTCATCGGGGCCCGGCGTTGCGTAATCTGGATCGATGGCGCGGATGTGGAGTTCGCCGTTGTCGAGCAACCGCACGTCCAGCGGCACGAGCGTCGTGCCGCGTTGATTGATCGTTTGCGCAGTCGCGCCGAGGTCGGCCGTTCGAATTCCATTGCGACTGACCGGCGTGACGTTGGCGTTGTAAAAAGCAGTGCACCACCAGCGACCCTGCTTATCCTTGAAGGGTGTGCCGTGGCCTAAAAAACGTCCGGCAAATTTCCGCTCGCTGTAGGGGCCCGTGATTTTTTCGGCCGTCGCATAATAAAGATTGTAGCTGCCTCGGCGACCCAGGCCGGTCGACCAACCAGTGCCGAAGAGCACATACCTGCCGTGAATCTTCTGAATCAGGCAGCCTTCGTGGCCCATTTTTGCCATGTCACCCGATGGGCCGATCTCAACAGGTTTGCCGGAAAAATCGCTGAAGTCGGATTTCAACCTGGCAATCGATGTTGCCCCCCAAATCATCCACCAGGTACCGTCGTCATCCTTGAACAGGGACGGATCATGGCGGCGCTGGATTTTCGCCCCGATCGGATTGGACCACGGTCCCCGGACAGCCATGCCGTTCGTCAGCGAGAAATTCGCGCCCTTGACCGGCGAGGGGCTGGTGTGAATCAGCGCCCACTTGTCGCCGAGCCAATGCAACTCCGGCGCCCACAGCCGCCATTGTTTGACGACGACATCATCGAACGCATCCGCCTTCTCCTGAAACCAGACGCCGTCTTTCAATGAGAACGGCGTTCCCAGATCCTCCCACGAAATCAGGTCCTGACTGCGCCACACGTGGGCCTTCCAGCCGACGATGGATTCCCTGCCAAGGCCGGTGTTGTGCGGGTCGCTCTTCTCGCGGGGATCGTCCGGCAAGGGCGTAGTGCCGGTCAGGTAATAATAGGCGTCGGGACCGAGAACGATATAAGGATCGCGAATCCAGTCGTTCTGCAGGAACAGCGCGCGGTCATGCGATTTTAAGCCGGCCCGAATCTCCTTCCGCTGCATCGGCTCGGCGATTGCGGGCGGTTTGCCTCCCGTGTCGACACGTGTCGAAATGACCGTTCCGTTGAAGGGATTTGGCGCGACGTAATTCCCCGCCGCGCTTTGAGTATCGCGACCGACGGAGAACTCATCCTGCGGCTGAACCGGTATTAATCCGGGAGAGGAAACCGCACCGACTGATTCTCCATTGACCGTGAGCGACATCCTTTCGCGATCGAGCGACGCCTCCAGACGAATCGCGCGCCTGCCCGGCTGTTTGGCGAGAATGCGTGTCACCTTGCCACGCACTCGGACATCAAACGCCGCGCGTCCATCGACAAAATGCAGGGCGTAGCCGTGCTGATCTCCTCCCTGGGCAAGGACAACACCCTGGGGCTCCAGGGTTCTTACATTCACCTCCGCCACAATTCTGAGCGCCTGGTTTGCGATCGTCGGTGAAACCGCCTTGATCGCCGCCTTTTGATTCCGTCGCTTGCGCGATTTGGACTTTGGTTCCGGATACGTCGCCAACGTCGCGGCCAGTCGCTTTACGATATCGGGATTGTCCGCCGCGTGATTCCGAGTTTCGTGCGGATCAGATTGGTAGTCGTAGAGTTCGTATTGAGCTGTCGCGACGGGCTCGCCCGGATTCCGCCACTCCACCAGTCGGTAACGCTCTGTGCGAATGGCCCGGCCCAGTTTGGCCTTGGGATAGGCATGATACGCGTGATCGCGCACTCGCACGGCAGGGTCCCGCAGCGTTGGCACGAGACTGACGCCGTCCATCGACTGCGGTCCCGTGGGCTTAGGCAGACCGGCCAGTTCGGCCAGCGTCGGATAGATGTCCACGCTTTCGGTCAGTTGCATCGAGGAGGATCCCGGCGTGGTGACGCCCGGCGCGATGATGAAGATGGGAATGCGATTGGCCTGCTCGTAGTTGGTGTGCTTGGTCCATATGCCAAGGTCGCCCAGGTGAAAACCGTGATCGCCCCAGAGCACAATGATCGTGTTGTCGGCGAGCTCCAGGCGATCCAGCGCCTGAATCACTTTCCCGATCTGAGCATCGACATAACTGGCGCTGGCATAGTAGCCGTGAATCAGGTCACGCTTGAGTTGCTCACTGATTCTGCCAGTGACAGGCACGGGCTTGTAAGCCGTGATCTCACCGCCATGTTTGTGCGCCGCCGTGGGAGAGCCCTTCGGGAAATCCTCAAACTCCGGCATCGGCAGCTTCGCCGGGTCATGCAGGTCCCAGTATTTCTTTGGCGCGCTGAAGGGCATGTGCGGCCGTACAAAGCCAGAGGCAATAAAGAAGGGCGTGCCATCCTTTTCGCGCCGCGCCCTGGCCGCTTCTAACCGGCGAACGGTTTCCGCCGCCACCCGGCCGTCGGCATAATCCGTGTCCATTGCCGTTGGCGATTCAAAGGCGGCGCCGCGCGGAAGGGACTTGATCCGCCCCAGTTCCTTGTTGGTGAACAAGGCCTCTTCGCGAGTCAGTTTCCCACCATCCGTGCTGGCGGGATCGAGGTATTCGATCACCTTGTCGGCGAAATGCGGAACGCTAAACGATCGTGAGTCGCCGTTGTTCCCGTGGCCGATGTGAAAGATCTTGCCCAACGATTCGGTGCGGTACCCGTGCTTCGCAAAGTGCTGCGGCATTGTCACAGCGTTGGGAACGATCTCGCGAAGCTGGCTGCCCAGGCCGTAAAGCCCGGTCGATGTCGAGTGCGATCCCAGCATCAGCGTAAATCGTGAGGGCGCGCAGACAGCCTGATTGCAATAGGCCAAGTCAAAACGCATGCCGCGCGCGGCGAGCGCGTCAAGATTAGGCGTCTTAGCAGCGGAATCGCCGTAGCAACCCAACGCCGGCTTGAGATCGTCGACCAGGATGAGTAACACGTTGGGACGATCGTCTGCGACCGCCGTAGTGCCGGTTGCCAGCCTGCAAACCAACACCAATAAAATTGCCAACAAGGTTCTCATTGTTTGCCGCTCGTCGTGTTGTATTTTAAGTTTTCGTATTGTGGTTGTATATCGTTGCAGGCCGGCAGCCCGCACTACGGTATCATTTCTGAGTGGCTTCAGCAGCCACTGGCCGAAAGGCAATTCGATTTCCTCTACCAGCCTGAAGTGACGAGGTTGTACTGTTCATTGTGAACCGTCGATCGTCGAAGTACTTTCCTGTGTATTTTGTCGTGTCTTATCGGACTCCGTCCCAATGCGTTCTCACCGCACTCCCAGCAGGATCTCCACAGCTTCGTAGTCGCCGGTGTCCGCAGCGTATTGTCGCAGTAAACTCTGATGCCTTTGCAGCACTTTACTGTACGACGGATCACGTGACAGATTCTGCATTTCATCCGGATCGTTTTGCATATCCACCAGTGATTCACGATGTTTGCCAAGATCATAAACCGAATATTTATGACTGTCTGTTCGCAGCATTCGCCCCCGGCATCGGGGCACCTCTGTTTCACCTTTGGGCAGGGCGCCTTGCACCATGTGATTCGAAACGACAATGTACTCGCGCCACTTCGCCACACTTGCATTCTCGCAAACAGGCTTCAAGGAAAGACCTTTGAATTGGCCGGGAATCTTGATTCCCGCGAAGTCCATCATCGTGGGCAATGTGTCGATGCCCACGTTCACAAGTTTACGTGTGACGCCCGTGTCAATATGTCCCGGATACGAAACAATCAAAGGAATGCGTGCAGATTCCTCATAAAACACTGTCTTCTGAGCGAACTGATGTGCACCCGTGCAGTCGCCGTGATCGGCAGTGAATATGACCAACGTGTCCTGCTGTTGTCCGGATTCCTTTAAAGCCGTCAGCACTTTTCCGATCTCGCGATCGGCTCGTTCAATCAGACGATAATATCCCCAGCGCATTTGGCGCCATTTGTCGGCATCGAAATCGGCGATCGGTGTCATCTCTGTCGCTTGATAACTTTTGCGCATCAAAGCCATGCTGTCCGTTTCATCGATCGGTGGCGCGAAGTTGACAGGCACAGGTGGACAATCTTCCGGCTCAGGAAAATCCCCAATCGGTCCACCGGGAATCTTCTGGCCTCGCACCAGTTGACAGATGTCATGCGGACTGGTGAAAGAAGTCACGAGCAAGAACGGTTTGTCCCGTTTCTGATTGAGAAAGGCGATTGCCGGTGCGGGGATCGCATGATCGGCGCCATTTCCTTTCAGCACGCCGGTTTGATCAAAACCATGACGTGCCGTGTCGCGCGTTTTGATATTCAAATGCCATTTACCAAAATAGCCGGTGTCATACCCAGCATCTTTGAAGTGCTTTCCCATGCAAACCATCTGCGTCGGCAGCGGCTTTTTAGCATTGGATTGCAGGCCGGTTTCAAACGGGTAATAACCGCTGAAAATTGAGTTTCGGGAGGGCACACAAATCGGGTTCGACGCATAGGCGCAATCAAAACGCATCCCTCGTTTTGCCAGCGCATCCAGATTCGGCGTTTTGACATAGCGCTCACCCATGACACCGCTCATTACATCCGCATAATTCTGTTCGGTGATGATAAACAGGATGTTCGGACGATCGGCTGCCGAAACGGATACCGCAGCCCAAAGTAACCCACAAAAGATCATGCCTGGTTTTGTCATTATTTACATTCCACATTAGAATCGTTCGCGCAACCGTGACGGGTTCACCCGACAGCCTGCACCTTGAAGTTGCGATATCTGAACCGGCTCCGATGAACCATTTATTTTCCATCCTGCGAATTCTGAGCAGCTTGTTCCTGGGAGTAGGATTCCTGCTTCAGGATACTTCGGCTCAAACTGATGGCTACAACATTATTCACATCTTCGCGGATGACATGGGCTATGGAGAAGTCGGCTGTTTTCATAAGGATAGTCCGTTCAGGAATCCTCGTCTCGATCGTATGGCGAAGCAAGGCGCCAGGTTGACCAGCTTCTCTGTTCCCACTCCTTAGTGTGCTCCATCACGGGGAACGATTCTAACGGGACGCGATCCGTTTCGTCATTCCCTGGTCATGGGTTTTCTTCTGACCTGGTAGTGATAAGTCTTCGAAGTCGTGGGGGTTTCAGAACTACCGACTGATCGACGCTGAAGCCACTGAGTTTCCAGGTCCGCATGTTCCTGGCGATTTCACGCAGCCACGGGTTTAAACGCTTAACCAACGAAGTCGAAGAAGGGCAATTAAGGGCCGGGAGTGAATGTCGTGTCGTGACGATGCGGCTCATCATGAAATCGGAATCCGCATGCCCTGAAGCCAGGTTGCCCGCAGGCGCGCCAGTTCAAAATGACGCCACCCAGCGAGCAGCGAGGACCTGTTCGTCGTCAAGCCCGGCTGGCATCATCCAGTACTCGTGATTCAGCCGCAATACACTGCCGCCGGGAAGATTCATGCTGAAGCCGGACGTAATTCTTCCCACATGAAATCGACCGGTTGTCAGGACGCCTCCCGGTGGCTGCGCCGCGTGGCGGTTCAGCGTGTCGTAGCGCACGACGACCTCGATGTTGGGATCGTCGCAGACTCGGACACCGGCTTCCACATAAATGCCGTCGAGCTGTTCTTCGACGCCGGTGGCGGTTGGCGCGAAGATCAGTGAGTCAGTCGTCCGCAGCGCGTACTCAGCCTGAAATCGGAAGTCCCCACAGCGCGCGGACAGGTCCGCTCCGAAAATTGAGTATTGCAGGACAGGACTATCGGCAGGGGCAAGGTCACCGATTCTGTTGTGTTGCCCCACCATAAATGACGCGCCAAGTTTGATCGCCGAATTACCAAGGGCCAGCCGAGTGCCGATGGCTGGTTCCTGATTGTTGTCAACGTAGTCGCGGCTTTGAAAGAAATTGATCCCACCATCGTCGCCCTGCAGTCCGTTGACGGCGTAGGTGTTCCACGTCAGATCCAGATCGCAGTACACCGGTGTCGTCATTCGCACATTGACACCTTCGTCAGCATAGGGCATTGGCAGAATTGGTGGACCGATGATCTGTCGCTGGACGTTGTGCCCCATGTTGAACATCAGGGGGCGCGTGACCGTCCGAAAAGCTCCCGGATGACTTTGACTCGAAAACGCGCCGAACGGCACAAGAATTCGTCCTGCATCCAGATTGATCTGAACCACGTCCGCATTCTGTTCCAGCGCTTCCGTGACATTGAAACTCAGGAAACCCTCTGCCAGTTCAAGACGATTCTGATCGTTGCCCTGGCTGTGACACGTCGTGCACGCCTGTACGCGACCACTCATGAATTTATTCGGTTGCCATTCGACACCAAGCCAGACGTCTGCATGAAATCCAGGATTCTCGGAAACGTCGTCTCCATCAGCGGAAATCGCTGTTTGCCACGTTGGCGCCACTGTGCCAAAGAAACTCCACGCGGAAGCCTGCTGATTGTTTGCCCACGCGTCGCCAATACTTGATGTCGCAGGCAAGCCACCAGCGTCCGAATTTGGCGATGCCGGCGTACCGTTGCGGTGAGCCAGATACCACGCAATGGCATCGCCGTCCGTTGACGGAATGCCGGACTCCGGTTTTCGAGCCATCCTGCGGACGGTCGCTTTCCATTCGGCCAACGATTTTTGCTTCTCAAGCGATCGGGCCGCTTCGTGACATTGCGTGCAGTGCGTATTAAACGCCGCTTTGCCGGCAGCGACTTGTTGCTGATTCTGCTGATCTCGAATGGCCTGTTCCGCGTCAGCAGTGGTCGCCGGAATCGTGTGGTTGCTCGCGCCGGACGTCATGCGCGTGTCGGCGTCCTGCCCCTCGCGTGGAAATGGAGGCATGGTGTCATCCTGACGGATGAAGTTTGACATCAGGCGGGCGGCGGCGTTGTGGTGTTGAGCTGTGTAGACCGAACTGCCGGCCTTTTGGTGGCCGGAACCGAGTGGAGCTGAGTACTGGTCGGGCGCGGCGACGTCCTGGTGCTGGCGCGATTGAGCAGCGCTCGCTTGCTGTTCAGTATTCGTCCCTGGGCGGACCACACCTGACGACGACTGTGCCGTGGCGTCCAATGGCAAAACGAAAACACACACGAACGCGGCAATGACCCCCATCCGTTTGTATCCGTCGCATTTTTCGCGTCGTTTCATGAGAACCAGTCACCAATCTCGTGAACGGCAGATCACTGACATCGGCGGACGTGGCAATCTACGTCAACTTTTCCGATATCTCTGACTTTATCGACGCGGCGTCAGGTTCGTCTGGAGTGGATTTGGCCCACTGGTCGCAGCAACCGCTAATCGTGGACAACATGTGATTCAGTTCACAAAGGGCTGCGTCGTGAACGTGCATTTTCTGCCGAACACGGTGATCTGCAATTAATTTGCTCGAATTGCCAGACAGCCGCACCGTATTATTACATGTTGTCAGAGTATTGATTCGCGCAGCAGTGTTTTTCACTTCCGGGCCGTGTCGACGCACCCCAGCAAGGGAGTTCCGCAAATGCCGAGGTCCATTTTTCGCACCATTCTGAATCGTTCTCGGCGGCGTTCTTCTCACACTGCCCGTCGACGTCCTGCTGGCATCGTCAGTCGCCTGGAACTGCTGGAGCCCCGAGCCCTGTTGGCCCCGGTCACGATCATCTTGACACCGGCCCGGGACAACAGCATCTTCTCGGAAAACACCAACAGTGCCGGTGCGGATGACGGGCTGTTCTCGGGGCGCACCAATAATGGAAACGTCAGACGGGCTCTGCTGCAGTTCGACGTGGCGAATGCCGGCATTCCCAACGGAGCGACAATAACGGGCGTCGGTCTGCGATTGCGGGTGACGCAGGGATCCGGAAGCCATTCGTTTGCGCTGCACAAGGTCAGCAGCAACTGGGGCGAAGGCACGTCGCAGGGCACTCAGGGCGGCGGCGGTCGTGGAGGAGCACCAACAGCAAACGGCGCGACCTGGCAGCATCGCTTTTTCCCCGGCACCACGTGGACGAAACAGGGTGGCGACTTTGACGGAACGGTAAGTGCTTCGAAACAGGTGCAGGGTACTGGCAATTATACGTGGACGACACAGGGTCTGATCGACGATGTGAACGCGTGGATTGCAGCTCCGGCCAACAACTTTGGCTGGGCGCTGCTGGGCGCCGAAATGACATCGCGTTCGGCACGGCGTTTTGCCAGCATGGAACATACAGCGGCAGCGAATCGACCAGCCCTGTCGATCACTTATAACGTTGCTGCGACGCCTGAGATTGCGATCTCTAATGCAGCCAGCGTTGTGGAAGGCGGCACATCGATGTTCACGGTGACGCTCAGCGAAACCTCAGGCAATGCTGTGACCGTTAATTACTCAACAGCAAACGGAACGGCCGGCACTGCTGACTATACTGCTCAGCTGAATCAGACCTTAACCTTCAGTCCGGGGCAAACACAGAAGACGATCGCAATCGTGACGATCGACGACGCCTCGCACGAACAGACGGAGTCCTTCACTGTACGGCTGACCAATCCCAATGGCGCAACTCTGGGGACTGCACAGGCCACCGGAACAATCGTGGACAACGACGCGGCAGGAGATGTTGATGGTGACAACGATTTCGACGCCAACGATTCCTTTCTTATTCAACTGGTAAAACTCTCCGGCACGAACGCGCAGATCGACCAGTCCAAAGGCAGCAGCCCACTCACCGCTGCCACGATCCGGTCCGCCGTCACACAGCTCAACACGCGCGCAGACGTCGACGGTGACGGGGACTTTGACGCCAACGATTCGTTTCTGATTCATCTGGTGAAGCTGTCCGGCACCAATGTGCAGATTGATCAGTCTAAAGGCACCAGTACCCTGAGCGCTATTCAGATTCGAGCCAACGTTAACGAGCTTGGCAGCGGCTCCGCCACCAGTTCTGTGGCAGCCCAGGGCTCTCAGGTACTGCAGTCCGAGTTCGCCGAACAGGGAAACCGCAATACCGCCGAAGCGACCAGCACAATCCGGACGCGCGGCCCGGCGCCGGTTCCCGACTTTGCGCCGCGAATTCTATTTGCGAATGTTGGTAGCGACGAAGACCCTGATCCGACCAATCGCGTCAACGTCGCTCAATCAGACTCTGTATCGGAGTTCGCCGGGGAGGGATTCCGCCAGTGGATCGATGCGATCTGAAGACGGGATTGCTGTCCGTTCAGAGAGAGTGTGGCCGACGAGGAAAACGGGGTTTGAGTGAAACCCCGGGGCTTCCTTCGCAAGCTCAGTCCAGCCACGGCCACGCAGTTAGCTTTCTTGACCCCCTTTTCCAGCGACTGATCGAAAACCACAATCCGTGTCTGCACCCGAAGAACACGAAATGATCGTGAGTGACTACTCTCCACAGGGAGGATCCACGAACATCTATCTGAGATGCAGGACAAGCTTGACGCGCAAGCGAGTGGGTCTTTTGCGATGGAAATACACACTTGCTTGTGCTGCGTGCTTGTATCGAAAACTGCAAACCCTCATGAATGCTCACCAGCAGAGCTGGTGGTTTACGGTCCGGAGTGAAAAACATGAACAAGACGATTCCGCTGCCTCGAGTGCAACGAAGCCGATTTCTCAGAATCGCGATGGCCGTTGTTGGCGGGTTGCTTCTGCCAGGTATGGAACGATTGAACGCGGCGCCCGAAGACGTTGGCTCCAACGATCATTTCCTGTATCGCCTCGCGCCGGAGGGGCCTTACATCGATTCACAACGCCTGAACAAAGCCTTCGGTTTTGGCGACGGGAAAGTTTTTCTGTCTGAGGACAACGGAAAATCCTGGCCACACAGCGCCGCGTTTCCGAATGCGGATAACATCACCTTCAGTTGCATACTGAAAAGCGGAAACATCGTCTTCGCCACGCGTACGAAACTGTACCTGAGTACGGACAATCTTAAGACGCACCGGCAGATCATCGTCAAAGATACCGACGGCAGCGACTACCTGCCGCACACGCCACTTAACCCGGATCGCCCGGGCTGGTATTTTCATCCGCTCGACGGCATTCACACATGGGAGGTCAACGGATCGGAAATGCTGGTTTGGGGCAATTACTGCAACGTCCTCGGCGGCGCGGTTCCGAATAACATTTATTACTCGACCGACCAGGGGCAGACGGTGAAAATCGCCTACTCGTTTGGGCCAAATCCACAGTTCCAGCAGAAGGGGGCCGGCGACGCGGACCTGTTGGGCAACCCGGACAATCCGATTGTGTGCCGACACATTCACTCGGTGGCCTACAACCCGGCAGAGAACGCCTTTTACGCATGCACGGGCGATCACGACCGCGGCTCCGTGCACGAATGCCATTGGTTGCGCGGCACTTATGACGCGGCCAGTGATGCGTGGGACTGGGAAGTCGTGGTGTCGTCCAATTCCAACTCGCGCTACAAATCAGGTGGCATCAACTTTGTTGATGGCCAGCTGTACTGGGCCGCCGACGCCAACGGAACAAACGGCACAATGCCTCACGATCGTGGCCTTTTCCGCTGCGACCCGGCGGACCTGGCCAATCCGAAAAAGCACACAATGTTGTTCAATCCACAATACGAATCCGCGAACATGATTATCGAAGACGGCGTGATTCTGTCAGCGCATTACGCGCCCGCTTCGCCCTACCACACGGGGTTCATTATTTCGCTCGACATGGGCAAGACCTGGGCGCAGTACGACCTCAAGGATTTCGGCAAGCGATCCCCTGTTCGCTTTCATAAGAAGAACAGCGAAGGATGGTTCCGGGTGGATTTGAGAAAGGGCTGGATCGAGCGTGGTGAGGTGCTGTTCATCAAACCGAAGCCGTAGCTTGCAGGCGGCGTTTTACGCCGTATTCGTGGCCGCGAAAGACGTGATGAACAGGAGGCAGCGGAGAGAACAGAGTTCACTAATCATGGTTTCTCTGCGCCCTTCTGTTCATACACACCAGAACCATGAATGACACAGCATCGACCTGCATTCAGCCAGGTGAGACCAGTTCTCAGAAGGCGTCAATCCACTGCCGGAAGTCCTCGGCCGAGAATTCGGAAGCGAAGTCTGACACACTGTCGTCCGACTGGCTGGTTGTTGCAGACTGCTCGTTCGTGCCTGCGTCGGCGAACAGGTCTGCCTCGGTAGGTTTTGGAGCAATGAACGAATTGCTCAGTGGGATTGTGTCAGCCGTTTTCACTTCGTTGTTTACCGGATCACTGGCCAGCACGGACTGCAAAACCTGAGAACCTTGAGCTGACGCAGCAGCTGTCGTGGCTCCGCCGCCCAGAGCGTTGATCCTGGTCCGGATTGTGCCGGCGTCCAGCGGGCTGCTGCCCTTGGATTGATCGATCTGTGCATCTGTACCGGAGAGTTTCACAAGTTGAATCAGGAACGAATCGCTGGCGTCGAAGTCTCCGTCGCCGTCAACGTCGCCCGCCGTCGTCAGCAGAGTGACGGCCGTTCGAATTTCGGCAGTCGAGTAGGCCCGAGGGATTACTCTCCTCGGGCCTCTCACAGAACCGGACTTG
>JAPYTO010000209.1:0-4697 GCA_029941865.1 Fuerstiella sp.
GGCTTAAGGGGCTGACAGTCAGCGCTCCGCCTGTGTGTGACTCGGACGGGCTCAGTTCTGCGACGACTCGATAGTTGTCCGAATCGACCTCTGGAAATGAGTAGTGTCCATGGTCATCGGTGATCACCGCTGATTGCGGCGTTAGCCTTCATTTGTATCTGAGAGAACAGAACGTAGTTTCCGATGCCGGCATCGGTCGCGGTCGTGGTTCCTCTAAGCAGTCGAACCCGACCAGCCGTTTCGTCGACGACGCCGGTTGCTGATGTTGTGAACGCGCCGTTATTGAATGAAAGAACATCAGCGACATCAGTGTCAAAGAATAATTCGAGGCTGCCACTTTTCACGCCATGCTGTTGATTGGCAGGAGCCTCAATCCATAATTCCACGGTGAATTCGTCGCCCGCATTCACGTGACGAATGTTCTGCGGCAGAAAACGCTGCTGCATTTGAGTCGATTTGGTGGCGACGACACTTGTGTGGACCCTGACTGATGTTTCGCCAGGGTCGTGCTGGCGGGTCAGAAACTCATAGATGCCGGGCAGGTCATCGTCACCGAAACCATGTCCGTCCCGTTCGTTCAGGCCCCGGGCAGCGGCCGCCTCGTGCATGGCGTGGTACTGCGTCACTGATCGTTCGAGACGATGAATTCCCTGGATGGAATCAATTCGGGGACTGCGACTCAGTTGGCTGTGGTTGGGGTCGTCATCGTCCTGCCCGACCCAGTACATGATGCGACTGCGCAGAAACTGGTCTGTGTTCAGCTCCACCCCCGTTGGAAGAGGCGCCGTGCCACTGACCGCTGTTCCATATGGGTATGGTATCTCCGGGTTCGGCAGAATCTGACTGGCCGGACCACCGACGACCGTAGCTGCCGTGTGATAAGGATGTGCGGCCGCGAACCGTCCCACAAACTGTCCACCCGCTGAAAAGCCCCAGAGCAGCAACTGATCGGCGTTTCCGATACCGGTTGCGGCAATGTCTTCGACGCTGTTTAGTAGTGCGACGTCAGCCGCTGCGTCGTTCGTCGTATTCCATGCCAGAGTATTGAAGCGGCCCGGTGTGCTGAATCTCCCCGGTTCGACGTTCTCCACAAACGCGGGTGCCACAACGATTAACGAATTGATGCCGCTAGCCGGATTGGAAACGAATCGATTCAGACGTCGCATCCGTCCCATACTCGTGTCACCGGACGATCCGTGAACCTCCACAAAGATTGGAGTATTTCCATCGGGCGTTCCGTACACGGCCGCTCGGAAGAAGTAGTCGTCGTCGTCCTCAGTGGCCAGATTGAATCTGTGATACACGCCTCGCGGCCGGTCAAGAGTAAACGTCTCTGCTTCATCTTCAATTCGTAGTTCGTCAATCGCCCAGCCGTTAAAGGGTAAGGAACGATCGTCCCATTGCGAGAACTTCAACGCGAGGTCGTCATTGAACGCCAGGCCCGCCGAGAAGTCCGTATTGATTCGGTCAATCTCTCGTCCCAGGGCGAACTCAAAGAGCTGCCACAGTCCATCTCCACCACGATTGATGTCGGCTCCACTGAGATCCTTAAGCCGGAACCAGTTCGTGCCGTCTCGACTGATGGCTACGCCGTCCCCGGCGGTCTGAGTCACGTGCTGATCCGGCAACGGGTCGTTGTTATCCCCACCTTCAAAATGCTGAAACGTCATCACGGCATCGGTCAGCCCAGTCAGATCGATTTCCAGAATCGCTATTCCAAGATCTTTTGTGGAATCACCTGAAGCGCGAGTTGAATCGAATGCCAGAGATTTGCTGTTGCCGTTTTGTGAAAACTGCTGTGCTGCCGTGTTGGCTACGACACCCTCGCCAACAAGGTTTCGGATGGACACGCGAGCCTCTGAGTCGACCTCCTGGATCGTCCACTCGCTTCCCAATCCCCCTTCAAAACTCTCGTAGAATGCGGTCGTCAGCAGGCAACGTGGTTCCAGCGATTGGACCAACGCGGTGTTGTTGTGCCTGACTTTTTTTTGCGGCGGTCGGACTGTCCGTCCCGCAGGATATTCATCCAACGCCGCATCATCGCTCTCTGTGTCATGTTTTAAGTCATTCCCAACCTATTCGGCCAGCACTCCCTGACGAACCGTGACGCGGCAAGTCAGATTCAGACTCGATCAAAGAGTGGTCAATGTTGTTAGACTAAGCGAGGCTTCGTCCCAGCCCTTCTTATCTGCTGAAGAACTCCACGACCAGTCAATATCTCAAGAATCGGACTTCTGCAAGCAAGTACATCGAGCTACTCACTTCGCAGTATGATGGCCTATGGCTGGTGAGAAGCATGGCGAAAGCAGATGAAACGAGTGCCGATACAGTCGGTTGAAGTCAATTGACTTTGCAGCACCTGAAGACCAGGAGAACAGCATGGCCACACCAAATCCGATGCAAATGACATCCGACCTTTCGCGACGATCGCTGTTGATGGGGGCTGCCGCCGCAAGCGCGGCTCAGGCCCTGGGCGGGCAGGCTGACGCGGCGCCGATCCCAATCATCGATACGCACATCCATCTGTTCGATGCGACTCGACCGCAGGGCGCTCCCTATGCCGGACCCGGCGGTGATTCTCCGAACGTCTCGCTTCCACCGCACTACCGAAAGCTGGCCGAACCCATGGGAATTGTGGGGGCGGTCAAAGTCGAAGCCAGTCCGTGGGTGGAAGATAACCTGTGGGCACTGCAGGTCGCTCAGGGGGACCCGATGATTGTGGGAGTTGTCGGCAATCTGCGGCCGGAGCAGCCGGAGTTCAAAGAGTACCTCAATCGCTATCACCGCAACCCCCTGTTTCGCGGTATTCGTTACGGAAACCTGTGGGGCTACGATCTTGCCGAACAGGCCACCAATCCAGTGTTCATCGAAGGCCTGAAACGACTTGCGGACGCGGACCTTGTGCTTGATTCAGCCAATCCGAATGTGAATCTGCTGCAGGCCATCATCCGAGTCAATGATCAGGTTCCCGAACTGCGAATTGTGGTCGATCATCTGCCAGCCATGGAGCCGACAGCAGCGTCGCGATCCGCATACAACAAGGTCCTGTCGGAACTGAAACAACGCAGCAACGTGTTTGTAAAACTGTCCGCCGTGATTCATCGCGTCAATGGAAGTGTCTCAACGGACCTGAATTCTCACCGCGATCGCCTTGACGAACTGATGAGTGTGTTCGGAGAGGATCGTGTGATCTTTGGCAGTGACTGGCCGAACAGCGACGGTGTCACATCACTGGACAAGATCGTTAAGCTTGTACGTGAATACTTTGCCTCGAAGCCCCGCAGGGTTGCGGAGAAGTATTTCTGGCGGAATTCGGCGAAGGTCTATAAGTGGATTCATCGCGCCGAAAACCAACCGACCGCCTGATCTTCTTATCTTTCGGCCAGATCCACAGCTTTCATGATGTCACTGTCCAGGAGCGTCTGAAACAACGCCTCGGATCCTCTCAGAGCTTCCGTCAGATACTGCGCTGTGGTTCCCAGGATCACACATGAGCCCAACCAGGTCGCCCCCGGAAGCACACAGAACAAAGCGAGCAGCGTGTTCTGAATAATGACAGAGAATACGAAAATCGCGATCGCCGTGAACATGCTGGTGGCTATTCCGATGCCAGTCGGCCTTGTGCTGCTGGAGCGAAAGCTCCAGAAGCTCAGCAACACCAGAATCAGCAACACTGGTCTGTTCGTGTACAGGCTGTAGACCGCGAGCAGCACAGCTGGTGTAAACAGGATGGCAAAGGCAGCTCGAAACAAAACAAGAGCCCTGCCACCAAGCACTACGCGTACGGTCGCAGACCAGTTTGTCAAACGCCAATCGTAACGGCCGGAATCAGAGTCATTGAGGAAGTCCGCATGCTGCACGGGATTTCTTTCTTTCTGCCGAATGCCCCGCGTAAAGCAGGTTACTTTCTGTCGTAGCGGAAGCCGCCAGGGCTTTCGACCTGTCTTTGCCGAAATTCCTGGCGAATTCCGCTACAGAACGGCCGCGTGATCTTGAAAACTGCTGTAACTGTGGCGGCGAGGTCCTGCTGTGTTTGATAACCAAATGCGGTGCGCCGCTTCGATGCACCTCAGTTTTATTCGCCTGTCAGCACTCGGCCGGTCCCGGAAACAGTTTCCAGCGTAATGCGGTGAAATCGATAACGGCAATCATAGGCGCCCAGAAACAACGCTGTTTTCTGCGGCGTGTCCCAGTAGTCCGACAGTGACAGCCGTTCCGGATTCCCTTTCCAGTTGACGATCGTGCGGCCGTCCACGGACATCGCAACGCTGTCCGTGCGGACGTCGACGATCACCTGAGACAACTGACCTTTCCGGAAAAGCTGTCCGGCGAATGTGGTTTCGTTCCCCACGTTACGTCCGTCGATGTTCTCAATTGCACTTAACGGCACCTCACCGCGAGCGAAGTTGAACAGACTCACAAAGCGGTGGTCGCCGCCGCGCAGGCCCAGAATAACACCGTGGGGACTGTCCAGAGGCTCCACAATCAGCATCAGCCTGTATTCTTCAGGTGGTGAATAGGGAAGTTCCAGCCGCGCGCCGGGACGCTTCGGGCTTTGCAGCACGCCATCCACCTTCGACCATTCGCCATTCGTCCAGCAGGTCGCAGGATCCGCCAGTGCGAGCAGGTCTGTTTCCTGTTCGGGCAGCGATGCGACCACGTTTGAATCTCCGGCAGCCGTGCGGCAGCCGTGCGGC
>JAPYTO010000209.1:4797-12284 GCA_029941865.1 Fuerstiella sp.
CGGCAGCCGTGCGGCAGCCGTGCGGCGGCCGATCAGGTCTGGCGACAAAGACAGTGGCTGCAGAAGATGACCGGGTTTGCTGAGCACCTGAAAATAGCCCCACAGCTCAGCTGTCGCTCCGTTGTTGAGCGATGCGTCCACGCGGTAACTTACTGGAGTCTCGCGGTCGAATGTTGCAACAACCGCAGTCTCTGGTGCATCGCCCTGCCACTGCTGTGGAACTTCAATCCAGGGGCCATCGATAGCCGTCTGAAAACGCACTCGCAGCGAACTGACCTTTGCGCCGTCCGGCCAGATATGTCGCTCTGGAACCGCCGGATCGGGCTCCGGGATAGTGCTGGCCCTTGGTCACAATGCCTTCAAAGGCAAACTTGCCGTCCTGCGGCCGCAGTCGGTAGAAGTCATCCAGAGGCTTCCAGTTGATGTCGCTCAACACCAGTAGAATTGGAAATGCCTGACGTTCCCCCAGCGGTTGCGCGAATTTCAGCTGGCGGTCGACTTCCTGAAGCGTGTTAAAAAAAATCGGATCGGCACCCGCTGCCCGCAGCACACGCGTGGTCGATTTCGATTTCAGAGGTGTCGGGTGAACGATTGTCTGCAGTGACGACTGTCCCTGGAACTCCCGCGCATGAAACTGCTGGATGCGGCCACAGAAATAGTCAACCCGGTCACGCCAGTCCGTCAGTGGACGACGGTCCGCCGGGACGAAGTAGACCACAGTCACTTCGATCTTCTGTGTGTCGTATTTGCCGTCCCATGTCCTGGTGCCGGCGGGACAGACGGACGACAACAACAGTGCAGCGGTGGCGAGAGCAAACACATGTTTCATGAAGAATGCACCGAATATTAGTGATTAGGATTGCGCGGGTGAGCTGCATGTTACCAGATGCCGTTCCGTTCGCGATGTACGCTGCAGGTGTTCCATCATGTCACCGCCTGACTACGACCGCAGGTGGAAAACAGACCGGACCACTGGTACCTTGGTGAGGCAGCGTTCCCGAACTATGGCATAACCGAAATGAGGTTTAAGATGCGGCAACTTCTATCAGTGATTTTGTTCGTGTCCCCGGCAGCAGTTCAGGTAGCGGCCGGGGCGGACTTTAAGCACGAACAGAAAATTGCGACTCTGGTTGAACCATATCTGACGCACAACAAGGTCAACGCTGTATCCGTCGGCGTGATTTCGGACGGGGAAGTCTGGACGAAACATTACGGCGTGTTGGATGGAAAAGGAAGTCCCGCTCCGAATGACCGGAGGATCTACGAAATCGCATCAATCACCAAGGTATTCACGTCGCTGCTGCTGGCAAATGCGGTCGAATCGGGGCGACTAAAACTGGAGGATCCGATCAGCACGGCCATGGAAGAACTGGCTGACGGAAATCCGGATGTCGGCAACGCTATTACGTTCAAACATCTGTCGCTTCATGTGTCTGGGCTTCCCCGAATGCCGCTCAACATCAAGCCAGCCGATTCCACCAATCCGTTCGCCGACTATGATCGCGCTCTGCTGACAGATTTCCTGCTGACGGCAAAGCCCACCCGGAAGCCGGGAGCTGACTACGAATACTCGAATCTTGGCGTCGGGCTTTTAGGTGATCTGCTGGCTCGCCAGGCCGGAGTAAGTTACGAAGCACTGCTGAAGCAAAAACTGACTGGCCCCCTGAAGATGTCCGACACCGGAATCACTCTTTCACCAGACCAGGCCAGACGATTCGCCCCGCCTCACAATGCAGCATTGCTGCCCGAAAAGTCATGGGACTTTGATGCACTGGCCGGCTGTGGAGCAATTCGCAGCAACATTGATGACATGCTGTTATTCGCGAAAGCATCACTGCATCCGCCGGACGGACGACTCGGCAAGGCGATTGACCTGGCCTGGCAACAACATAAGCCACCGATTGGCGACAACCGGGCAATGGGGCTGGGGTGGATGATTGCGGGCGATGGCACGACGCGGTGGCACAATGGTCAGACCGGCGGCTACCATTGTATGATGCTTATCAATCGATCATTGAATAGTGCTGCTGTGCAACACGGCAGCACCCGGCGTCGACGCGCTGGCCGAACAGATTTTTCAAGCGATCGTGGGTGTGGATGTTTCGCCACGAACATTCGAAAAGGAATTCAAGGTCGATCCGAAAGTTGCAAAACGACTGGAAGGCAAATACCAGCTTGCTCCCGGAGTCGTGATGACTGTACAGGTGAAAGACGGCCGCATGATGGCTCAGCTAACGGGGCAGCAATTTCTGGCAGTCATTCCTAAAAGCGAAACCGAATGGAAATATCAACTTGTTGACGCGACGTTGAAATTTGAACTGCCGAAGACGGGCAACAGTCCCAAAGTGACTCTGCATCAGGCGGGACGAGTAATGCCATGTCTCAGGCTGTCTGACTAGTTTCCGACGTCGCGTGTACCTCAGGCTGAGATGGATGTTGTCAGATGCAGGTCCGTCCGCGACGTACGCTGCAGGCGTTCTGTTCGGGCGAGCGGGGGACGTCAGTCCCCTGATTTCTGCGTACGTTCAACATTGGCAGGCTGCCTGCACTACGGTGGTCAGCAACGCGCGACCGACCGGGTTTTACAGGTTTTGACTAACTTCCTCCTCGTTGCTGCCATGTTGATGGACTGTTTTGTAAAAGGCGAGCACAACGAACTACGTCGAACGGAACCCGGTTTCAGGACAATTACGATGCAGCGATTTTGGCTTGCCGTTCTTTTTACAGTGATCCCGTCTACTGGGGCTTCTGCTCAGATCATTCCTGATTACGATCCGGGTGGTGCCAGTAAGCCGAAACCGGACATGTCGTTTCGGAAGGAGAACCAATACAAGCGAGTCCATCAGTCCTCGCTGCGGTTCATCCTGCGAGGCGAATTGGATAAGACCGAAGCGTTTCTTGATCAGTACCTGGCCAGAAACCCCGATGATGCTGAGACGCTGTATATGCTGGGCATTCTGCATGGCCAGCGAGACAACATCGACACCGCTGAGGATTTTATGAAACGGGCCATCACGGCGGGACTGCCGGATGGTCGCCTGGTGGCGGGGCCGCGAGAAATGATGCAACCGCTGCTCGGTACCGGACTGCTGCAGGACGTCATAGCGAAGTATTCGAACCTGCCAGTTCACGGGCCATTGGTGGGCAGCGTGACGGATTCCTCGGCGGCGTTCTGGGTGCGAACTGCGGCCGAAGCCGAAGTGCAGGTACTGCTGAGTGAATCCGCCAATCTGAGCGACGGCAGCAAGACAACCACCGCGAAGACTCAGGCCGCGGAAGACTTCACCACCGTCACGCGAGTGGCGGGATTGAAAGCAAACACCGAGTACTACTACGCCGTCAGAATCGGAGACGGCCCATTCCAGTTTAACGCCGATCAACGGTTCCGTACGCTGACACCGACGGGGCAGGCTGCAAAGTTTGTGATCGCGTTCGGCGGAGGCGCTGGTTATGTCCCGGAAAACGAGCGGATGTGGAACACAATCGGCAGCTTTGATCCTCATGCGATCCTGCTGCTGGGGGACAACGTGTACATCGACGACCCGGAATCCGTGGTTATGCAGCAATACACGTATCAGCGACGTCAATCTCGACCGGAATGGCGAAAGCTGACGGCACGGTCGCCCGTCTTTACGATCTGGGACGATCACGACTTCAGCACGAACGACAGCTGGGGCGGAGCCGACATTGACGTTCCGTTCTGGAAAAAGGACTGGGCGTTCCCGATCTTCCGACAGAACTGGGCCAACCCCGGCTATGGTGGCGGCGATGATCAGCCGGGCTGCTGGTACACGTTCAACATTGGCGATGTTGACTTCATCATGCTCGACTGCCGTTACTACCGCACCAGCCCCAAACAGAATCCACGTTCCATGCTGGGTGCCGTACAGAAGAACTGGCTGAAGGAACAGCTGATGGCTGCGAACGGCACGTTCAAGGTTATTTGTTCATCCGTGCCGTGGGACTTTCGCACCAAAGGTGACAGCCGGGATACCTGGAACGGCTACAAAGAGGAACACGAAGAGATCCTCAGCTTTATCGAGCAGAAGAAAATTGAAGGTGTCGTGCTGATGTCAGCTGACCGACACCGTTCTGACGCGTGGAAAATCGAACGTAAAAACGGGTACGGCTTCTACGAATTCAATTCCTCTCGTCTGACCAACCAGCACATTCATCCGACGATGGAGAAAGCCGGAGCGATCTTCAGCTACAACAAGCCTCAGTCGTTTGGGCTGGTGACGTTCGATACAACGCTGGACGACCCACAGGTGACGTACGACGTTGTCAACATCGACGGCGAAAAACCTCACTCGCTGACGGTGCAACGCAGTGAACTGTCATTCCGCTAGCCAACTTCGTTGGATGACGCGAGCTACCGCTCGGAATGGGATCGACAGCCATTCCGGTAGCCTCATTCGGTAGCCTCATTCGGTGGTTGTTGCGAGCCGCCGTTCGAAATCGATTCGACGGCGGCTGCATCCATGACCGGACAAGCACTTTTCAGTGACCAGCTAGGGTTGCAGGCCAGTTGCTGTTTCTTCGCCGATCAGAGGCTCACTGACGGATTCACTGGCCACGCGAACTCGCATGCTGTGACTTCCAGCGCGAATACACCGAGTCTTCACGGCGAACACTGCAGTCTTGCCCGGATCCAGTGTCGGCATTGACCGAAAGACCATCACGCCGTTGTCGGCGATGTATTCGGAGGGACCTGAAACATCCAGTCGCTCCAGCCCTGGAGCCAGTTCACAGGAAAGGCCGACATTCATAGCCGGGCTGGCCCCCGTGTTTTCGATTCGCACTTCAAACACTGTTTCATCGCCTGGATACAGTTGACGGTTGCTGGCTACCACTTTGAGACTCAACTGTGCGTTACCCTGAATTTCTGTGGCATGTTCGGCCATGGTCATCTTGCCGTGTTCTGAGACGACTCCCACCTGATGTGTGGAGGTGCCGGGTGCAGAAGCCCGCAGCGTGACACGGAAGTGACTCACCTGATTCGGTTCCAGGCTGCCCACGAACCAGTCGATCGTTCCATCGACTTCTCGAAACTTACCACCTCGATTGGCGCTGATGAATTCGCAGCCTTCCGGGATTCTGTACTTGGCACGCACGTTGTTGGACTGCATTCTGCCTTCGTTGACGACGACGATTTCGTATTCACAGGTTTGGCCAGTCATGCGCTTCGACGGTCCTCGCAGCCCAATATTAAGTCGCGGTTCAGCGACCGAAACGGTCTCAATCGTCTGATCACTGAGTCCGCCTTCCGCACGAACCCGAACAGCCAGAGAATGCTCTCCACCCTCGTTGCCGGTCAGACTCAGACGTGCCTGGCGGAATTCCCCCGGATTCAGTGTCCCAATCTCGATTGTCAGCAGCTTCCCTTCGCGGTGTTCCATCCCGTCCGGAATGGCCGCCTGGATGACAACGTTCCGTGCCGTACCCGATCCGGGGTTGGCGACATGAACGGTGTAATTGGCCTGCTGTCCGACTGCGACGGCGGCGGGCCCGTCAATGCGGACGACAACCTTAGGTTCTTTCACAGAGAATGTGGATGAGCTGGCTCCTGTCAGTCGCACAAATGCATTCAGTTGGACATCACCCTGTTGGCGGGGAATAAGAACCAGTTCAATCAGACGTTTTTCACCAGACTGAAGTTCTCCAAACGTCCACCTGGCGGTGCCGCCGTCCGTTTCCGGCACGGGTTTTGAATTGACGACTTCCAGTCCTGCGGGCAGCAATGCCTCTGCGACGACGCTTCGTATGATTGACCGGCCGGTGTTTTCCACGACAAGATCGCAGCGACATTCCTGTCCCACGTTAAAGTCAGAATGGTGTATCCACTGAAGTGTTACACTCGGCGTCTGCGGGCCGCGAGGAGCGGTTGGCAATTCTGTGCCGCTGATTTCCACGCTGGCTGTTTGTGAAGTTCCGGATCCGGGGAACGCAGTCGCATTCGGGGCAGGAGCGGACTGGTTATAGGAAGTAACGCCGCTGGCACCGTCCTCCAGCGAAAGGAAATCGGAGAATGGATTGTCGGGAGTGTCCTGCGGAGTTACTTCGCTGATCTCCGCACTCACCTGTTGTATCTGCGACTGGCCCTGTGGATTCGAGATGAAGGCGGCGGCGTTGTTGGTTTCTGTGAAAGATGACGAAGCCCCGTTCAGGGACTTTGCTTTTGGCTGGACCGCAAACGTTGACGACCACTCATGCGTGGACGGCCGTGGCAGCTTTTTCTCCGTTGGAGTCTTTGCTCGTTGCCTGGATTTCGCAGAAGTCTTTAGCCGCTCCTGATTGCCGCTGGGGCCAGCGTTTTCAGGAGTGCCGACCTGCTGTGGCTTCGGCGACTGAGGGCCATTCTGTGCGGTCGCACTTGGTGCGAAATACTCAACGGCTGTCTGAGCCTTCGACGTTACTGCTTCGGATCCCGCTTTGGGTGTGGCAGTTGCCGAAGTCGATTTTCTTAATTGGTCCCAGCGTGCAAACGGATTTGCATCTTCAACAGCGAAGGCGGCCGGCAACAACAGTAGGCCAGATACGAACAGGGTAATGCGTCTGATATGCATCACTGGGTCTCCGGAGCCACAAATTCAAGGGCTCAGTTCCATGGACAAACAGGCGACGAAGGAGCGCCTTGTCGATCGTATCGGTCCGGCAACTGTTTCCGCTTAACGCGAATTTGCCGAAAGAACCGGTCAGGCAAGACAGGCTGTTTTGGCCACACCGTGGGAGAACCCAAGGTGGCATAAACTGCCGGACAAGCAGAGACATCGAACCCAGAACGCTGCCTCCTCTCAGCCGTATCCGCGCCCCGGCAGAGATGCCTTTCGTACGTAGAAACGGCGGCGAAGGCAGAGAATCCACGAACCGGGTTGTTGCCGGCACGAAACAAAGCAGGATGCACCGAGCAGCCATCGTGGGCAGCAGCCTAGCGGAGTGACGTCGCTGGGCAGGTTGAGTGTCCCCGGCTGTTGTCAGTCACAGAGATCCGGAAACGTACGATTGTCTTCAACTGTTCTCGCCAGGTAGCTATCATTGTCGACTACCGAACGTGTTGGTCCCGACCGCCGAAACGGCACTGTGAATCCGCATGAAAAGACCTCTTCCAAGTCGTCTGAATCTGCAGCACCTGATATCTCGACGTCAGGTGGTCCGAACGGGTTCGCTCACAGTTCCCGGAATGTCGCTGGCCGGACTGTTGCAGGCAGACTCTCAGGCACCCGACTTCATCAGAGCCGGAACATCGTTTGGCAAAGCGAAAAACGTCATTTTTCTGTACCTTGCAGGTGGTCCGCCGCAGCACGAAACATTCGATCCAAAACCGAATGCTCCGGACGGCATCCGCGGGCCGTTTCGCCCTATCAGCACCAATATCCCGGGAATTCAGTTCTGCGAACTGCTGCCGCGTACTGCCGGCATCGCGGATAAACTGGCGGTGATTCGGTCCGTGGCCACGGATGACAACATACATTCGTCAAGTGGTGCAT
>JAPYTO010000210.1 GCA_029941865.1 Fuerstiella sp.
GCGGCAGCCGTCATCGTGAAGACGACAAAGATGACCTTCCACGAAATGGAACGTCCGCGAAACAGGGAAGTCGGTACCAATTGACTCAACGGGTGCTCCAGAAATATGGGTTTCGGTGTCGCGTGGTGTTTGCTGGTTCGGAATGCCGAAAACCGACGTGCGACTACGTTGTTGTTTAACGGTGTGGCACCCTTCTGGCAATGATTTTCGCTCAGCAAGCCGCGAATCCCCTGACGTCAGGACAGTGATTCTCGCCATCGAGGCAGATTTTCGCCCTGAACTGTCCGACGCAAACAGCCCGCCGCGCCCCCCATGGAGAGCATGTTCCGGTCTGTCATTCCACAGTCACAACAGCCTCGCTCCACTCGCGGAAGTCCATGCCTTCACTCGCGACGTCGGCAGTGATCACAAAGTGCCCCACCTTGTCCGGCGCCGTGGCCAGAACTTCAACCACCCCGGCCTGCCGGGCCGCTATCGATACTTCGCCGAGCGTGCTGCTCAGCGACATGCCTGCCGGTGGATTGAAACGAACTCGAAAAATGCGATCAGCTGCTGAGTGATTGATGAGACGCAACTGCAGCTTGAAGGATGTGCCCGGGGCCACCGTCGTTCCATGCGGATACATCACTGCCCATTGTTCGTCGACTCCGTAATTCGGATCATCCCAGGGAAACAGCTCCTTCAGAATGGAAATTCGCTCCCGGTAACGCGACTCCAGGTAGTCCAATTCGTCCTTGCTGAACGAAAATACGAATGGAACGTGTTCGTTCACCAGCCAGAACGGTTCCTTGATGTCACGAAGCTTCTGCAGACACAACAGATAACCAGAATCGTCGTGCAGCAGGTTACGGTTCAGCACGCAATAGTCGTCAATGCCGGACGGTGCGAAGGCATCACCGATAAAGAAAATGGGACGATCCCTGTCCTTTCGTGCGAACACAGCGCCGTGATACCAGGTTTGACCAGGAAAAAAGTGAAATGTCAGATCGAATTCATGCCACTTCATTTGATGGCCGTCAGGTAAAACGGTGACGTCGTGGATGGCGTTCGATGTCATCGCCGGCAGATGGTAGGCCTCCGGGTTTTCGAGGAAGTCGGCATATTCCTCTGTCGCGTAAACCGGGCACTTAAACGTTTCTGCGGCCGTCTGGACCATGTCTGTGTGGTCGTCGTGGTAGTGAGTCACGAAAATCCCGTCGACGCCGCTGATGACGCCCTGAGAAATCAGGTCGTTGACAGAGTCGATCACGCGCTGATATCCGCAGTCCAGCAGAAAACCGCGACCGGTGTCCGAAATCAGAAGTCGACTGGTCGAATTTTCAAAGACCCACGCCGGAGTTTCTTCGTGCTGTGAATACGGCATCAGTTCAATGTCAGCGCCCGCTCCAAGGATACGCTCACCACAATCGCGCATCCGGTCTTCCTTGAAGTACCAATGCAGCGCACTCGTGGATAGGTAATTCTTATAGAGCTCCTGGACACGGCCGATCAGTCGGTCGACCGCTGCTGACGGATGCCGGATGACGGGACCTCGAGCCGGGACGATCAGGTCCGGTTTCTCGGCAGCCAGCTTTTGCAGACTTTGCACCAGGTCGGCCAGTCGCGCACCGTAGCCGTGGTAACCGCGGACTTTTGCTTCAGAGATGGCGTCCTGGAAACTGTATAGATCCAGAATTTGACCATCGCCGTAAATCAGGTCTCCGGTGAATGCAGTTTTTTTTCCGTCAAGCTGAGCCATGTAAGTAACGGACCCGCGAGTGAATCCGGGCGTTTCCAGCACGCTGAACTTCAACTGCTGCCACTCGACGATGTCGCCATCGTTCACCCACTGATCGACACTGACGGATTCGGTCGCAATTTTCGTGGTCTGCTGTGCGTAGTCGTGAAACCTGGCTGTCTTGAATGTTTCCCAGAACTCCTCCGCGTTTACCAGGCCGAACCGTTCGCGATTGGGGGCGGTTGCCATTGCACCAGCGTCGATGAGAGGTTTTGCTTTCCACAGGACGTCCCGACGTCCGTGCGACAGTAACACCCGATCGATATTGCTGACGTCGTCCGCCTCCCAGCCATACACGGACAGACGATGACCGTCCTGTTCGATGAGCACTCCATTGACAGCCCCTTCCTGAATCTGGATTGACGTCTGCCCCAGTGCCGCCGTGTTAAGGACAAAGACGCCGGAAAGCAGGGTCAGCAGAATCACGGCTTTGCCAAAAAATGTGGCTCCGTGTTGTCTGCGTCGTTGCCGCGACCAAACCCGGCTGGCCGGTGGTTTCAGAGCGACAGTTCGAGTGTGGTGGCGGCCATGCCGCATTCGACACATTGAGCCCATCCGAGATCTCCCGCGTACAGGACACAGAAACAACGTATTTTCCCTGATGCAGCCATTCCGAACGTGCACAGAGGATTTGCAGCTTAGCCAATCCCCGGGACGAAGTTTAGCGTCGCCCTGCATTCGACTAAGTGGCATTGACCGCACGACGCAATATCACTTATTGAAGAGCGTAGGCGTATGCCCGAAGGTTTTGGCCGATGGTCAACGCCCAATATAGCGTTCGCCTGTTTCTGACAGACCTGAATCTCCTGCCCCTGGCAGCGCCTTGCGGGACCGTAACCACATGTTTGGACGCGAGAGCCGACACAACCGGCAACTCACTTCAATGCGAACTTTGCTTGAGCAGCTGGCGCTGAAATTCGACAATCGAGTTTCCGTGCGACTGTGGGATGGCACGATGGTGCCTCTGGGGACAAACGTCGACCCTGATCTATTCCTGTCAATCAGCGGGCCGGGCGTTATTGGATCTCTGCTGCGATGGCCTACGCCGGATAATCTGCTGCGGCACTACGCGCGCGGGCACCTGGATTTTCACGGGGCCGACATCCACACGTTTATTGACGCCATGTACGTCCGGAATTCACGGGCACGGGCAAAGAAGGTCGGCAAGGCCACCTTAATTCGTTCATTGCTGCCATTCGTGTTTGAACCCGCCAGTTCGTCTGTCGTCGATAACGAATACCACGGCAATGTCAGCGGCCGTGACCGCGAACAGGCTGAGAACCTGGACTTCGTGAAGTTTCATTATGACGTCAGCAATGAGTTCTACGAATTGTTCCTGGACAAGGAAATGGTCTACACGTGCGGCTATTTCACCGACTGGGAGAATTCGCTCGACCAGGCTCAGATTGACAAACTGGATATGACGTGCCGGAAGTTACAGCTTAAGCCGGGCGATCGATTTCTGGACATTGGATTTGGCTGGGGCGGACTGCTGTGTCACGCCGCGAAGCACTACGGTGTTCAGGCACACGGAGTCACACTTTCGGAAAACCAGTTGAAGTACACGCAGGAGAAAATTCGCAAACTGGGTCTGGAGGATCAGGTGACCGTCGAAATCTGCGACTATGCCTACCTCGAAGGTGAGTTCGACAAAGTCGCTTCGATATGCATGTACGAGCACGTCGGCATCGACAACATGGACGGCTTCATGCAGAAGGTGAATTCTCTGCTGTCAAAGAACGGCCGCTTTCTGTTGCAGGGAATCACTCGGCCAGGTAAGGAAAGCATGAAAAAATTCCGCAAGATGAACGCGGATCGCCGTCTCCTGGCCAAGCATATTTTTCCGGGTGCCGAACTGGACCATCTGGGACATATGATTCAGTCCATGGAATCTCAGGGCTTTGAAGTTGCGGACGTCGAAGGTTGGCGAAACCATTATATCCAGACCTGCAAAATCTGGTGTCAGCGCTTGTACGAACGCCGCGAAGAAGCCATCAAGTGCGTGGGGGCCGAAAAGTACCGGATGTGGCTGCTGTATCTCGTGGGTTGCAGTCTGGCGTTCAAGAATGGCGGTGCGCGTCTCTATCAGGTGCTGGCTGAAAAGCACGCCAAAAAAGAGGAATCCGGCATGCCACCGACTCGCCGGCACCTCTATGACACTGGTGAAGCGACGTCCGAAGATGAGCAGCTTCGCGTCGCCTGACGCTTCACAGTAACGACAAAACCCGTTCGATTGTGCGCTCGCGGCTGTGAGGATTGTTCAGAACGACCAGGGTGGATATCATGGAAGTTGCTGTGGTGGCGGTTCTTCATCCGGCCGCCGCAATTCCTGTTTCACTCCTCCATTCCACGGAGCCTTCCATGAAGTCGATTCTGTCCGCCTCGCTGTTGGTTGTGTTGTTGGGATCATCTGCCCTTCTCGTTGCCGAAGAGAAGAAGTCAGACGCGAAGGTCAGCAAGGCCAAGCCCGAAAAGACTGTTGTCATCGGAGCTGATGCCCCGGAATTCAGGATTAAGGATTCCAACGGCAAGGAAATTGATCTGGCCGAACTGACGGCCAAAGGACCTGTGCTGGTGCGGCTGACCTGCGGTTGCAAAGGCTGCGATAAGGAACTGGCGTACTTTCAGGCTCTGCACGAGGAGTACAAAGGGCTGGGACTTACGAGCCTGGCCATCTTTCGTGAACCGGATGCCAAGGTCGAACAATACGTTCAGCAAAAGAAGTTGAAGATGATGTACGCTGTCGATTCAGCGGGCGACAGCTGGAAGACATTTCAGACAAAGACGATGCCGACGAATTTCCTGATTGAGAAGGGCGGCCGGATTCGGTCGATCGCCGCAGGCTGTGATCCCAGCGGACTGCTGGCGAACAAGGTGTCTCAATACGTTGCCGATCTGCTTGAGACAGAGAAAGTCGACGTCAAAGCAACGGTGCAGCGTACACAGAAATCTGTCAGCAACGACACAGATGGAGTTCAGGAATGAGACGACGACGCTGTGCGCGGGTCTCCGGACCGCGCGCCGTCACGACCGCAGGTCCCATCTGAGTGTGCTGCGAGTGGTGAATGGAGACCTACGGTCCGTTGTTGGGCGAGGTCAGGAGACCAACGCCCAGCGCTCGTCCCTGACCAAAGCCGTATCGATTGTCCCCAACGAAGTGTGTGGGTACCATCGGAGTTGCTGCGGCCACGTTCTTCGTCCGGCCATTGCTTCTCCTGCCTCACTTCTCCATTTCAGTCGAGCCATCCATGAAGCCGATCCTGTCCACCACCCTGCTCATTGTTTTCCTGGGATTTTCCGGTACCAACAGCTTTGCCGACGAAGCTGGTTGGAAGGCGGGTGTTGCCAAGTCGGTTATTACGCCGGAGCAGCCCATCTGGATGGCTGGCTATGGAAACCGTGATCATCCCGCGGAAGGAAAAGTGCATGACCTGTGGATTCGCGTGCTCGCGTTGCAGGACCGACATGGTCACACCAGCATTATTCTTAGCAGTGATACGCTTGGGATCTCGCAATCCATCTACAACAACACGTGCCGGTCACTGAAAGAGAAGTTCGATCTCGCTCCGGCACAGATCATGTTGCACTGCTCTCATACTCACTGCGGCCCGGTACTGCGTGGTGCTTTGTACGACGTCTATCCACTGGACGAAGAGCAACTGCGTCTGATCGACGAATATTCCACGTGGCTGGAGAAGGCGATCGTTCGCACCGTGGGAGAAGCTCTGTCCAATTTGGTTGCGGCTCGCGTTTCCGGCGGCCAGGGAGAGGCGACCTTTGCCGTGAACCGACGGAACAATCTGGAGGGCAACGTTCCTGAGCTGCGACGGACGAACGCATTGAAGGGTCCTGTTGATCACAGCGTTCCCGTTCTGGCGGTCCATTCGGCTGACAACAAGCTGATGGCTGTCGTCTTTGGATACGCCTGTCACAATACAAATCTTAGTTTCTATCAGTGGTGTGGCGACTACGCCGGTTTCGCACAGTATGCATTGGAAGACGTACATCCGGATGCTGTGGCGCTGTTCTTTATTGGTTGCGGTGCGGATCAGAATCCGTTGCCACGCCGGACCGTGGAATTGGCTCGCGGATACGGTCTTCGTCTGGCGGCGGCTGTGGAACGTGTGCTGGCGGAACCGATGACCGAATTCCAGCCCAACCTGCAGACAGAGCTGGAAATGGTTACGCTGAATCTGGGCAAAGAACCAACACGAGAAGAACTGGCGACGGTGGCAGCTGCCGGGACATCCTATCGCAACCGCTGGGCCGCTCGCCTGCTGAAAAAGGTCGACGAAGGCCTACCATTGGAACGTACGTATCCTTACCCGCTGCAGGTCTGGAAACTGGGGCAGAAGCAATTATGGATCACGATGGGCGGCGAAGTTGTGGTTGACTATTCGCTGGGATTCAAGAAACAGTTCGGCGACGACGTCTGGGTGGCGGGCTATTGCAACGACGTGATGGCCTATATCCCGTCGTTGCGAGTTCTGGACGAAGACGTTCCGCCTCGTGCGTCCGGCCGCTGGGGGTATGAAGGCAATACGTCAATGATGGTCTACGGCCGCGCTTCCGAGCGCTGGGCGGACGACATCGAAGACCTGATCGCCGGCAGCGTGGATCGCATGATGCAGCGATTGAACGCGAAGACGACGGTGGCACCATAGCAGCACGTTGACGTGAAGTGCGACGGCTCATCGTGATCGACTATTGTTTCGCGTCTGGTAATGATTTTTACCGTAAAACACCACGTGCGCTGCTGAGCACTCGGGAGCCTCTGCCGTTCCTGATACAAGCAGGCAACCAAGGCAAGTGTGTTTTCAAAACGCACGAGACCTAGTCGCTGGCCCTTCGAGCTTGTGTTGCGGCCCGTTGTACGGCCCGGCCTCTGGACCAACGGCTCAGCCGGTGGTCCTGATTGGTCAGCACCACTTGTTCAGCGTTTTTAGGTAACCCGAAGCGTCAGCGAGGCGATCGACGCAGCCTGTCTCTCCGCTTACGCTGCGGGTTAAAATGAGAAAGAAACTGCCGCTGTCCAGCTAGAGCTTTTTATTTTTTTGTAGCGGACGCCGCCAAGGCTTTCGACCTGTCACTGCCGAAATTCCTGGCGAATTCCGCTACAGAACGACCGCGTGATTTTGAAAACTGCTGTAAGGGCCCCCCGCATTAGTAAGTCGCCGGATGCGGCCCGCATGAAAATCCGGGCGGATACGCAGCGAAAACAAGCTCTTCCCTCCGCGTCTCTGCGTGAGGCCCCGGTGTTCTCGTTTCACGCCGCCCCTATACTTCGTCGGCGGCCGCTGCCATCCCCTTGTTGGCGGCTTCGACCACCGCGCAACCACAACTGTCGCTCCAGACGTTGACCGACGTGCGACACATGTCCAGTACTCGGTCAACGGCGATGATGATCCCCTGAGCTTCCAGAGGCAGGCCAACGGCCTGCAGGACAATCGCCATCATCACCAGCCCGGCGTGCGGAATTCCGGCCGCCCCGATACTGGCGATCAATGCCGTCAGTGCCACGGTAACCTGTTGTGCGACGGACAAATCAAACCCCGGCGTGGCCTGGGCTATAAACAGAACGGCCACGACTTCGTATAACGCAGTGCCGTCCATGTTGATCGTGGCGCCAAGTGGCAGCACAAAGGAGCTTGTCTGGTTGGAAATGCCCGCACGTTTCTCCACGCAATTCATGGTCAGCGGAAGGGTGGCGTTGGACGACGCCGTCGAGAACGCTGTCAGCAAAGCCGGACTCAGACTTCGAACATACACCAGCGGGTTGCGTTTCGCGAAAACGCGTAGAATGACAGGCAGAATCACGACCGCGTGAAACACCAGAGCAAGGAACACTGTCAGCATGTACCACGCCAGCGTTCGAAAAACGCCCAGGCCCTGGGTTGACGTGGCATAGATCATGAACGCGGCTACGCCGATGGGAGCAAGGCTGATCACCCAGGCGGTCATTCTCATCATGACGGCAAACGCAGATTCGAATAAATTTGACAGCCGTCGACCATGGTCACCACCGACGAAGTTGATGAACATTCCCAGGATGATGGCGAAGGAAATAATCGACAGAAACTCACCGCCGGCGATGGAAGCAAATGGATTCGTCGGAATCAGCCTGTTGAGCTGCTGATAGAGAATTTCGACCAAAGTCAGACTGGCCGGCTCAATCGCCTTTCCGCCACCCGGCAGAATGGCTCCCGTGCCAGGCTGGATAAGATTGACCAGAATCAAACCTGTCGTGATGGCCAGCAGGCTGGTGATCATGTAGTAGAAGATCGTACGACCAAACATGCGGCCGAACCGTCCCTGGCTTCCCAGTCCGGTGACACCGGTCACCAGTGAAGTCAAAATCAGTGGAACAGTGACCATCTTCAGCAGACGCAGAAAAAGGTCCCCGATACTTTTCGCGAGCGTCGTAATCGTGCTGGCGATACCAGACGAGTGCTCAGCCGCGACAGGTTGCCAAAAAACCGGCAATTGATCGACGCTCGGACTATTCAGCGTGGAAACCGCCGGAACGCCTTCGTGAGATCGCTGCCAGGTAATCTGGACTCCGCTCATACTGTAGGTGAAGCGTGCTCGAGCGTTCGTCACTTCAAGTTCGCGGGTGTCGCTGTCGCCCAGTGCTTCTGCGAGTTTCGGATAGCTGTCGGCGAAAACAGAGGCTGACGGAAACGATTCGGTGTAGACCGTATCGTTCGTTTCAGAGTCTCGTTCCTGCAGCTGAACGGCGTCACCATCACGAGAAATCGAAGCCGTGACACTTCTGGTCAGAGAGACGTCACCGGGATTGACGGCAATTCCGATCGCCGAGCCGACGAGCATGGCGATGAGAATCTGAAAATGAAGCGGCAGCGACTTCTTCTTTTCGGTCGACTGTGACATTGCAATTTTCTGTAATCAATGTGCGGGTGGCAGACTGTTCTGGAAAGCTCGGTTGCGATACAGGAAGTCGATAATATTTCCTTCGTGCGGCTGTAACCAGTTCAGAGCACAGGTTGGCACAGCGCCGACGTTCAGACGGTCGATGTTTCGCGCGTCGACGAGTTGCGGAATCCACGCCTCATCGTTGGTAATGGCTGTGCCAACAAGTGTGCTGCCGATCTTTTTCAGCATCTGGTCCTGCGGACACTGCGTGACCGAAACGAAAGGGAACATAAATTCCGAGTTCGCCATGGCATCGTCGCAATCGCTCACATGCAATACCGTTGGTCTCAGGTAGTCACATCGTTCCCTGTTGATCAGTCGATCGCCGTTGCGATATTTTTCGGTGACGTCCGTGACCGCTGCCGATCCGAGTCCTTCTTCGATCATGTTGTTCATGGCTTCTGCAGCACCTTCCATCGTGAAAGCTGCCAGGGCTGCATCTTCATCAGTCGTTGGCAGAGCGTCGATGGGGCCGATTTCCCGGGCAATCGCGTCGGCGATTTCTTCTGTGTGACGAGAGGCCCAGATACCGGAACAGTTGATGCAGCTTCGTCCGCCATTCACCAGAACGCTCTTCACCATGACGTCCAGATAATCCTGCCAGCGATCGACCACATCGTCGCCCAGCATTATCTTGCTGAAACCCGGTCCGTGTGCCTGCACCCGTGGATCGCCGGCATACTTGTCAACGGTTGCCTGGCCGCCGAAGATCATGGCGCGTTCACAAAGATCCAGTACGGTATTGCCCACTTCGTGTGGTCCGGGATACAGGCAGAAGACTTCTCGAGGAACTCCGGCCGCCGCGAACGCTTCGTACAGGCGGTACGGTGTCCATGGCTCAGAAGACCCCGGCTTCAACACCAGCCCCGTCTGCAGCGGAATGGCCGGCAGCCACAGCGTATGAACACCCGGAGAATTGGAAGGCAGCACGAGTCCCAGAGCGTCCGTGGTCGACTGGTAGCTGACCATGACGCCACGATCTTCGACACCGAAGCCTTTGTGCAGAATGTCCAGCGGCAATCCGCGAGTCAGGGCCTCCAGCGTAGCTTTCATGTTCTTCAACACAAAAGCAACCTTGCCCATGTTGGCCCTGGCTATGTTCAGCGGAAGGCCGGTGGTCGCCGACTGAATTTCGCAAAACTGGTCCGGCGTCTGAGTGCCGTTCCCCAGCGGCAGTTCGGCCGTCAGGAAAAGATCTGCGGCCTTGACGCACATTTCAATCAGTGCGTCCGGCGTGAATTCACGCAGTCGGGCTCGAGCCTGCGCCGACTTTCGCATGTCCATTTTCACCAGGCCTGCGTTGGCCTGGTGCATCTGGGCCATCACTTCGCCCGTTTCGAAGTGAACAACATCAGCCTTCTCAAGAGACTCGTAAGGCTTCCCCCATCGAATTACCGGAATATCAATCATCTGTGCGACTATAAACCCATGTGTGGAATTGGAATGCAAATAAAACTGCGGGCATATTAGAGTCTTTTTTCCGAGCTTCAATCCGCTTTGGCCGTATCTTTGGTGCCAGCCACAGCTGATCGGTCGCATCCTCACGATCGCGTGAGATCAGCTGCCTCGATCCCACGTTTCGGCCTCCGCCTGCAACTGAAACGCCGTGGATTGAGGGTGCGGATTGTCCAGGTCCCTGCGGCATCCGATGCCTGGACCACCTGTCAGTCGATGATATTCAGCTCTCGACCAACTCCAATGAACGCGTCCGTCGCCCGTTTCAGATCTTCCTGACTGTGGGCGGACGACATCTGAGTGCGGATGCGGGCCTGCCCTTTGGGCACCACGGGAAACGAGAATCCGACGACATAAACGCCACGTTTCAGCAACTCATCAGACATTCGTGTCGCCATAGCGGCGTCGCCGATCATCACGGGAATGATGGGATGTTCGCCGGGAAGAATGTGGAAACCGGCTGCCGACATGGTCTTCCGGAACCATGCCGTATTTTCGCGTAGTCGATGTCTCAGGTCGTCGTTTTCCTGCAGCAGATCCAGTGTTCTGAGTGTTGCCGCCGCAATCGGTGGTGCCAGAGTGTTTGAAAACAGATACGGTCGCGAACGCTGACGAAGCAGATCAACAATCGGCTGGTGAGCTGCCGTGTAGCCACCGCTGGCTCCGCCCAGTGCTTTGCCCAGAGTCCCGGTCAGGATGTCGATACGGTCCACCACACCAAAATGTTCGGGAGTGCCGCGACCAGTCGGACCAATGAAGCCGACAGCGTGAGAGTCATCGACCATGATTGACGCATCGTATTTGTCCGCAAGCTCGCAGATGGACGGCAGGTCGGCCAGATACCCGTCCATCGAAAACACGCCGTCGGTCGCGATCACGCGACTGCGCGCCGATTTCGCCTGCTCCAATTGCGATTTCAGATCCGTCATGTCGTTGTTTCGATATCGAAAACGCTGAGCTTTGCACAGTCGAACGCCGTCAATGATGCTGGCATGGTTCAGTTGGTCAGAAATGATCGCGTCTTCTGCGGACAGAAGCGTCTCAAACAGTCCACCGTTCGCATCGAAACACGATCCGTACAGAATCGTATCATCCGTGCCCAGAAAATCGCTGAGCGCTGATTCCAGCTGATGATGGATTGTTTGCGTACCGCAAATGAAACGGACGGAGGCCATTCCGTAGCCCCAACGAGATAACGCATCCTGTGCGGCCTTCACAACGTCCGGGTGATTCGCCAGGCCCAGGTAGTTGTTCGCACAAAGATTCAGCACCATCGCGTTGTCTGCGATGCGGACATCGGCGTCCTGCGGTGACGTGATCTCGCGTTCAGCCTTGTGCAGACCTTCGTCCCGTATCTCCTGAAGTTGCTGGCTGACGTGGTCCAGAATGCTCGCCACAGCGTGGTTCCTTGCTGATGCCTGAAAACAATACCAGCGGCAATGTATCGTCAACGGACCGGATTGGCCATTCTCAGCGTCGCTGAGCCGGGATCAACAGCTGCTCCTGTCGAGGGACATCCTCTCGCTGAGACATGACTCTTGAGTGGGATTGAGGCGGTCTGTTTCATAAAACTGATGACTTCGGCGTCCCGGGAAGGGGCATCGAGTTGCTGTGTTGCACGTTGGTGTCGAAATCCAAACCAACGAACGCCGGCACACTGACAGCATCGCCGACTGCCGTCACGTCGACAGAAAACGCCACAGACACGCGGCCCTGGCCTGTGATGTCCATTATTTTCCGTTCGATTCGTTTCTGATTCTGGTCTTTCCTGGGGATGTGCAACAGCCATTTTTGCAGCGAGTCAGGCGGCCGTGTCAGATGGTCACTTCGACCGCATCGACCGCGCTGCTCGCATCGCGTTTTCCGAGCTCAGTCGTCAGGGTTACTGCAAGCCAGGGCTGGAGATTCGTCGGGTGGCACAATTCCTGAGGAAGGCGACACAATGTCTTGCATCAACCGAACCAGATTGACATACTCCGCGTCACACATGAGATTCGGGCGATTAGCTCAGTTGGCTAGAGCACCTCGTTTACACCGAGGGAGTCGGGGGTTCGAGTCCCTCATCGCCCATT
>JAPYTO010000211.1 GCA_029941865.1 Fuerstiella sp.
TACTTTTCATATCGACCAGCGGAAACACCAGCGTGTCTCCGCCTGATGGTCCGACGTCGGTGTGGCGTTTGCTGAGGGTGACAAATGGATTTCGTGTGGCCACGTCCTGTGGGATGATCTCCATCATGATGGGGTTGCGGTTTGTGCAGAAGAAGCGGTTACCGTCGTTGTCGATCGTATTGCCGAACTGGCCCATTCCGCTGATGGCTTCAAACTTCATCGTCCGCGGATCAAACCTCATGTCCTGCCTGGGCATTTTTACCGGTTCTTCCGTTTCGAAGCCGGGGCGTCGACAGCGAACATTGCCCGGGGCATAGGTCAGGTAAATCCAGTTGTCCATGCCCCAGCGAGGACATCCGATCTGCATCTGCGGATGGGCCGGCGTGAAACCATCGAACCACACTTCGCGGACATCGGCCACGTTGTCGCCGTCCGTGTCCTTCAGAAAAATGATTTCCGTCTGAACTCCCGCCAGCAGGCCGCCCATCAGCGGCATGAAACTGTGGCAGAACATGAGCTCGTCGGCGAAGACCGTGCGTTTGTCCATGCGACCATCGCCGTTTTCGTCTTCCAGCAGAATGATCTTTGAAAGCGGTACAGCGTCTTTGTCCTCTGTGCCGTCTTCCTTGACCGGACCGATCGGGTAGTCGCTGTATTCGACCACAAACATGCGTCCCTTATGGTCGAAGTCAATCCATACCGGGTCCACGACCAACGGTTCCGCCGCGACCAGTTCGATACGGCTGCCCGGTTCGATCTGGAAACACTTCTGCGAATCTTCCGCAGATTTTGGAGGATCCGGCTTCTGGTCGATCCAATGACGACCGCCGCGTTCGCTGTTGACAGCGTCCAGAAGATTGTCGGATTGTTGTGGCAGCAGGCAGCAAAAAATCAGAAGGGGAAGCATTGACACACCTTGTGGATTTGGGGGGGAGGGATCAACAGTGTGTCGAGTTTGCCACAGACTTGCCAGCGTCACGCGAGTCGTCGGACGGCGGTGTCTGCCTGAATCTGCTCGACCCTTCTGCCACGGCGACTCAGTTCTTAAAGTTACGTAGCTCTCGGTGTGAGCGGCAAGGCGCTAGCCGCCGGTTTTCCCTGAGCGAACCCGCGGCTAGCGCCTTGCGGCTCACATCCCAGTATGAAACACTGAGTTGCCGTGGCCATTCGGCCGGGCCCGGTGGACAACGAGGATCCCATATGCCAGTGTTTGCCCGGAAACGAAACTTCTTCCAGGACGGCGACTGATCAGGGAAATCAATATGCCATTTCGAATGCTAATCGCTATCGCAATGTTTTGTGCTGTACAGACCGGCGGTCTGGCAGAAACGAAACCAAACATCGTGATGTTTCTGGCGGACGATCTCGGCTGGACCGGCTTAGGTTGTTTCGGCAGCGATCTGTACGAAACACCGAATCTGGACGCCTTGGCCGCTTCGGGAATGATGTTCACAGACGCGTACGCCGCCTGCACCGTATGCTCTCCCACCCGCGCTTCGATCATGACGGGCATGTATCCCGCCCGACTTCACTGTACGGACTTCATTGCCGGTCAAAACCGGCCGTATGCACGTCTGCGGATTCCCGATTGGACAAAACGTCTTGAGACAAAATACGTCACAATCGCGGAAGCACTGCGCGGGGCCGGATATCGCACGGCTCACGTCGGGAAGTGGCATCTTGAAGGAAAAGGCGAAAACGTCGAGGGAACGGATGCCGTCAGCCAGGGGTTCGATGTTTCGATCGCAAAGCCGGCGGGCACACGTGGCTACTTCCTCAGGAAGGGGACGACGTCAAAAGCCGGCACGAACTATGTGACCGATTGGCTGACAGACAAGGCCTGCAACTTTATCGACGATGCGAAGGATCAACCTTTCTTCCTGTACTTCGCTTACCACGTGCCGCACACCCCGATTCAGGGACGAGCCGACCTGGTCGAATACTTCCAGCAGAAAGTGCGACCGAACGCAACACATAACAACCCCACGTATGCGGCCATGGTTGCCAGCCTGGATCAGAGTGTTGGTCGCGTTCTGGAACAGCTGAAGGCTCATGGCCTTGACGACAGCACAATGGTTGTTTTCACGTCGGATAATGGTGGGTTGACTCAGCGCTATGGCAAGCACGATGGTTTCACTGAAAACCTGCCGCTGCGACGAGGCAAGGGATCCGCGTACGAAGGCGGGGTCCGAGTGCCCACGATTATTCGCTGGCCAGGTGTGACGAAGCCCGGGACAACGTGCCGTACTCCGATCATGACGATTGACTACTATCCGACGTTCCTTGATGTTGCCCGTGCAACAGGTGACGCCGATCACAATCACTCGATCGATGGACGCAGTCTGTCGCCGCTGTTGCGCGATCCGGCGATCAAAATCGACCGCAGTCTGTACTGGCATTATCCACATTATCATGCGGGCGGTGATGGTCCCTACAGCGCGATTCGTTCCGGCGATTACCGCCTGATCGAATTTCACGAAGACAACAGCCTTTGTCTCTTTGATCTGGCCAGCGACGTCGGCGAACAAAATAATCTGGCCACGCAGAAACCGGACAAAGCCAGAGCTCTGCATTCGAAGCTGACGCTTTGGCGCACTTCCGTTGCCGCACAGATGCCGACGCGAAATCCGGATCATGATTCTGCTCGTGAATCAGAAGTGAGCCGACGAAAGTAGTTCGATCCGGCACGTGCTCTGCACGCAACGCGCGTCCGACGTTCGGCTGATGTGCCGAACGATAATTGCTTGATCGCGGTCAGCCTTGAAGTCCTGCCGCATGTTGCCATGATCTCTGACTGATGAAATGATCCCATCGCCTGTTTACTCACAAGGTTGATCTGATGCTGCGATATTGTCTGTCCTGGCTGCTGCTGCTCTGCTGCACCACAGTCGACGCCAAATCACCAAACGTCGTGGTTATCTTTTGCGATGATCTTGGTTACGGAGATCTCGGCTGCTTTGGGCATCCGTCGATCGCAACGCCGCATCTCGACCGCATGGCTGTTGAGGGACAGCGGTGGACGGAATTCTATGTGGCCGCCTGCGTGTGTACTCCCAGCCGAGCGGCACTGCAGACCGGGCGTTATCCCATTCGCAATGGCATGTGCTCCAGCACGCGGCGAGTTCTGTTCCCCGATTCCAAAGGCGGGCTGCCTGCCAGTGAGATCACCATCGGACGCATGCTGCAGCAGCACGGCTATGCGACTCACGCGATCGGGAAATGGCATCTCGGTCACCTGCCGCAATTTCTGCCTGTCAGCCATGGCTATGACAGCTACTTCGGCATTCCGTATTCGAACGATATGGACGCCGTCAAGCAGGCTCCCAAAGGAAGAGCAAGATTCAACGACCCGAAGATTGATTATTTCAACGTGCCTTTGATGCGTGGCGCCGACATTGTGGAACGTCCGGCGAATCAGCACACAATTACGAAGCGATTCACTGAAGAAGCGGTGAAACTGATCCGGCAGGAAAACGAAAAACCGTTCTTCATTTATCTGGCTCACAACCTGCCTCACGTGCCGTTGTTCGTTTCCAAAGACTTTACCGATGTCAGTCGACGAGGTTTGTACGGCGATGTGATCGAAGAAATCGACTGGTCCGTTGGTCAGGTCCTGTCAGCACTGCAGGAACAAGGCATTGCAGACAACACACTGGTCGTCTTCACATCGGACAACGGTCCGTGGAATTCCTTCCATCAGCAGGGAGGTTCGGCCGGGTTGCTGCGTGATGGCAAAGGGTCTACGTGGGAGGGTGGAATGCGCGAACCCACGATCTTCTGGTGGCCCGGAAAGATCGAACCAGGCGTTGTGATGGATCAGGGCAGCACGCTGGATCTGCTGCCAACCATCGCCGCCATCACTGGCGCCACACAGCCTGGTGACCGCGTTATTGATGGATACGATCTTTCACCAGTGCTGTTCGATGGCAAAGACGGTCCACGGAATGAAATGTTCTACTATCACGGAGAAGAGTGCTACGCCGTTCGATCCGGCATGTACAAAGCGCACTTCAAAACGAAGACGTCGTACACCGGTCAGCGGCAGGCTGAGGTTCATGATCCGCCGCTGCTGTATCATCTGGGCCATGACCCCAGTGAAGAATACGATATCGCGAAGGACCATCCGGATATCATCGCTGCGATCCGTGAGGTCAAAACACGGCACGAAGCATCGATCGAACCGGTCGACAACCAGTTGAATAAAAGGTGATTGCCGCCTGCGTCAAAATCTCCGGTTACGGTCGCCGCGCGGCCGCTGGCTGAAAACTCCAGGAATACTGTGTCCTGCCTTTGTCGTCCGTCAGCTTCATGGCGGCGACGCGAATTTCACCGTGGCTTTGGGCAGGGTCCAGTCGGATGGACAGCACTGGATGTTTCGGAGCAAGCGTGACGACGTAGTTATGCGGCACGCCGTCATGTTGGATGTCAAATCCAGTACTTCGATCTCGGAAGAACGCCGGATTGACGCCCTCTTCCTGCCAGAATACCTGGCCTCGTCCGGAGGCGGTTGACGTCAGTGTGATGTGCAGCGTCAGTTGGCGGGCGGGCAGGTTCCTGGGAAGGCGAAAGCTGAGGTGAGGATCATTTCCGTCGCTCACGATTACTAACACACCATTTTGGGTCGACACGTGGCAGTTGTTTCCTGGACGCCAGCCTGCGACCGTTTTGGCACTTTGCCGGGGTGTATTCATTCGCGACTTGCCTTCGTCTTCCAGCCGGTACTGCGTTGGGTCAAAGTTTGGGTTCGGAACCGGCACAACAGCTTTGGTGTCGATGAGGAACTGTTCGATCAGTGCATCGAGTTCCCTGACCCGTGCCGGTTCTGTTCCCGCCAGGTCCTTCCGTTCGCCGATGTCATTTTTCAGGTTGAAGAGTTTCCAGCGGTGAGCACCATCGTCGCCGCCATGAAAAATGCAGATGAGTTTCCAATTGCCGCAATGAACGCTGACGGCCGGCGGTAACCAGTCCGGAACGCGTGGGGCGTGTGGGAAATATGTAAAGATGGCGTCGCGTTTCAGAGGCTCTCTTCTGAGCGCCGGCACGATGCTGATGCCGTCGAAGCGTTGCCCGGGTTGCGGATCAATGTTCAGCATTTCCAGCAGCGTCGGATAGAAGTCGCAGCTCTGGATGACTTCGTCGCAGCGACTTCCTCCCGGGACATTCCCCGGCCAGATAACGGAACACGGTCCGCGAACTCCACCTTCGTACATCGTGGCTTTACCCCCACGCAGCGGTGAATTGCTGGTCGGTGTTGTGCCGTCCACTTCGTTGTACATGTTTCCGCCGTTGTCGGAGGCAAAAACGATGATTGTGTTCTGGGCGATGCCCAGCCGATCCAGTGTGTCCAACAACGTGCCGACCGCGTCGTCCATGCTTTCTATCATGGCAGCATAAGTGGGGCTGCGTTGCGGGTCATTCGGATCGGTTTTATGGCCGTACTTTTCGATCAGTGTCTGTTTGGCATCGAAAGGAGCGTGAACACTAAACATCCAGTAGTTCAGAAAGAACGGTTCGTCCTGATGCGATTCGATAAACGCAACGGCTTCCTGCGCCATGCGGTCTTCGATGTGTTGGTTCGGAGTGTCAGGGTCGAAGTCCGGAAATTTCCAGGGTGCAACATAGCTGCCGGCCGGTCCAGGTCCCGGCCAGTGCGGAACGTCAACGTCGAAACCATGTTCCAGCGGCGAATACGGTTCGTGACCCAGATGCCATTTGCCAAAATGCCCTGTTGCAAAGCCGGCATCCTGGAGTGCATTCGTCAGCGTGTAGTATTCAGTGCTTAACCGAGTGACCCCATCCACGGGAGCCGCCTTGACGTTGGCGGCGGCCTTGCTGCCCGCGGTCGCCTGCAGGACGATGCGTGGCAGGTGACAGGATGGCGTGGTTAACCCCGTTCTGGCCGGACTCAGTCCTGTCAAAATGCTCGACCGCGTCGGCGAACACAACGGACTGGCCGCGTATGCCCGGGAAAACGTCATTCCTCGCGCGGCCAGTCGTTCGATATTCGGCGTCTGGTACAACTTTGTAGTGCCAAACAACGTGGTGTCGCTCCAGCCGAGATCGTCGGCGAGAATGAAGACGACATTGGGACGTTCCGCACTCTGTGATGTCGAACAACACGCCAGCAGGGCCAGCGTCAGTGAGAGACGTATTATCATTTGTCGAACTGTCATTTCCTGAGTGCTTTGCCTTTGATGTCCTGAAATTCGATCGACTCAATATCTCATCAAAGGGGTCAGGCTTCTTTGATGTGTTTCGACGCCGATTTGACCGCGGTTGACACACATTCACTCTTTTGCTGGCAGCGGTGTATGTGCGGCCGTCATGATGGCTTCCATTTTTTGCACCATGTCAGGCATCGATTTCGCCAGGTCGTTGGTTTCGAAGGGGTCGTCCTTAAGGTCGAACACTTCCAATGGTTTGCCGCTTTGCCGATACGCCTTCCATTTTCCCTGCCGCACGGCCTGGGAAAATATTTTCTGTGTCGTGCCTTTACAGAATTCCCAGTACAGGTAGTCGTGCGGCTGCTGATCGTCAGCCCCACCACGCAGCGTCGGCAGAAAGGAAATGCCGTCGTTCTGTTGGGGGATCGGTTGGCCGACAAGATCTGCAATCGTGGGCAGCACATCCTGAAACGAGCTCAGGTGATCGGTGGTCTGGCCGGGTTTGATCACGCCAGGCCAGCGAGCCAGCATGGGCGTGCGGATTCCGCCTTCGTGCATATCGCGTTTGTGTCCGCGGAGTCCACCGGTGGAGTTCCAGAAAGTCGGGTCGTGCCCGCCTTCTTTGTGAGCTCCGTTGTCACTACTGAACATGACCAGCGTATTGTCGTCGATGTCGAGTGTCTTCAGCAGTGTCAGGATATTTCCGACTTCGTTATCGAGGTTCTCCATCATCGCGGCAAATCCGGCGATGGGATTTATGACATCCGGGCAGGGTTCATCCGGCCCGGCTTTATATTTTCCGATCTTATTGTCGAACTCAGGAAACACCTGCCGCCATTTTTTATGCAGTTCTTTCGGAGCATGCATGGCGGCGTGCGGGACAGCGGTTGGGATGTAGCAGAAGAACGGCGTATTCGATTCTGCGTTGTTTCGAATGAAGTCCAGCGCCTCACCGATCACCAGGTCGTGGATGAATGTGTCAGGTTCCAGTGAGATCTCTTCGCCATTGCTGATGGCACTGGTTGGGAAATAGGTGTGCGCGATACCCTGACTTTTCCAGCCATAGAATTCATCGAACCCATGCGTCAGCGGGTTTTGAATGCCGGCCACATTCGTGTATCCCAGACCCCACTTGCCGAAGGCTCCCGTGGCATATCCGGCCGCCTTGAAGACTTCCGGCAGGACCGTCATTTCGGGGTCGAGTTCTGCCCCGATCTCGCCGCTGAGATTGCCTCGCAGGTAACAGTGCCCGGAATGCTGGCCGGTCATCAGGACAGCTCGCGACGGACTGCAGACCGTGTTGCCGGAATAATGCCCCGTGAACTTCAGGCCTTCGCTGGCCAGACGATCGATATTGGGTGTCTGTAATTTGGTTTGCCCATAACACGACAGGTCGCCGTAACCCAGGTCATCCGCCAGAATGTAAATCACATTGGGCTGATCCACAGCGAAACCTGCCCGGCTGGCAACACCAATGACGGCGATCGTGAAAAGTACTCGTTGGAGCATGTGACTGTTGCTTCTGCTTTCGTGGTGCATTGAGATGGGGCGGGATGTCTGACGTCAGGTCGACTGTGCCGCCGCGGACCTATTCTTCTGTGCTGCCGCTGAAACCGCAACCGGCTGAGGCAGCTGCTGTCGAATGTCTCTTGGATCTTCTTTGAACAGGAGCAAGCAGAGAAAGCAGAGCATTCATGAATCGTGGGCTCTGCTTTCTCTGCTTGCTTCTGTTCCCAAAGACCGCTCGTGATGGAATTACTTGTTTTCGGCGTCACCGGGAGTGTTGATGTCTGTGGTTTCGATTGGTGTAAACGGCGTAATCGAAGGTTGTGGATTTTGCGTCTCAGCGAATTACGATCACTGTAGTGTTCTCTCGGCACCTGTTGTCGGTACACTATGAGATCTCCACGCCAACACGGTTTTCTTCCCACCGCACTATGCTCCGTTGCTTCAAAAACACGTTCGTCCTGTTTGTGGTTTCCGGCTCTCTGGTTTGTGCTCAGGATTCAACGTCTCCCGAGCAACTTCAGTTTTTCGAAACGCAGGTCCGTCCGTTGCTGCATTCTCGCTGCGTGAAGTGTCACGGAGAGAACGAACAGAAGGGTGGCCTGCGGCTGGATTCACTGGAGAGTCTGCTGAAGGGTGGGGAATCCGGTCCGGCAGCGGTAACAGGCACGCCGGCAGATAGTCTGCTGCTGGAAGCGGTCCGTTACGAATCCTTTGAAATGCCGCCGGACAAACCTCTGTCTGAAGATGAGATTGCTGATCTGGAAACGTGGATCAAAAATGGTGTCGCGTGGCCGCAGCTCAATGGAGAATCCATTCGTCTGCAGGGGGCTGTGTTCACGGAAGAAGAACGCAGCTTCTGGAGTCTGCAGCCTCTGACTCATCCGGACCCGCCGCCGACTGGTCGGTGGGCCAAAAACGAAATCGATCGCTTTGTTGCTGCGAAACTGAGGACAGCCGGAATCGAACCGGCTCCGGCAGCCGGCGACGATGTCCTGGCCCGTCGGTTGTGCTTTGATCTGCTGGGTGTGCCTCCATCGCCTGAAGATATTTCAGAATTCAATTCCGCAGAATCCGGTGAGCGCTGGTCTAAACTGGTCGACAGACTGCTTGCTGATTCGCGGTACGGTGAACACTGGGCTCGGTACTGGCTGGACGTGATTCGCTATGCCGAATCCGATGGCTTTCGAGCAGACTTCTATCGTCCCGAAGCCTGGAGATACCGCGACTACGTCGTGAATGCGTTCAATGACGACAAGCCGTACGACCAGTTCATCATCGAGCAACTCGCGGGCGACGAAGTGGCTCCTGACAAAGCGGAGGCTCTGGTCGCCACGGGTTACCTGCGTACGTTCCTGTATGAATACAACCAGCGAGATGCACGCACGCAGTGGCAGGATATTCTGAATCAGGTGACCGACATCACGGGCGAAGTGTTTCTGGGGCTGGGGATCGGTTGTGCGCGTTGTCACGACCATAAATTCGATCCGATTCTGCAGGAGGACTACTACCGACTGCAGGCATGCTTCGGCACGATGGTTCCTCGCGACGATATCCCGGCGGCGGATCTGGCGGACCGTCAGCGATACGGTCTGCAGCACGAAGCGTGGTTGTCGAAAGCCGTGGAACACCGCGACGAATTGAAACGCATTCAGCAGCCTTACCTGAAGAAAGCGGCAAAGGCAGCGACCGAAAAGTTCCCGGCCGACATTCAGGTTATCATGGCGAAGCTGCCGGGAAATCGAACGCCTCTGGAATTACAGCTGGCTGATCTGGTTAATCGTCAGATCCTTTATGACGAGTCGAAAGGAAAAACCTCGGACGCTGATACGAAGCGCATCGCAGCACTCGAAAAACTGGTTCTTGAAGTGGCGGGCAAGGAACCGGCAAAGCTGCCCGCCGCGATCACGGTCGTGGATCTTGGCGCCAAACCGCAGGTGATTCATCTGGGGGCTGACCCCCAACGCAAAGCGGTGTTAGCCGGCGGTCTTTCGGTCATCGATTCTTCGCCCTTTTCGCTGCAGCCTTCCGAAAACTCAACCGGTCAACGGACGGCTCTCGCAACATGGATTGCCAGTCCGGACAACCCACTAACCGCACGTGTTCTTGTTAATCGAATCTGGCAGCACCATTTTGGCACGGGGCTTGTGGAAACGGCCAGCGACTTTGGCTCTCTGGGCGGGCGTCCAAGTCACCCGGAACTGCTTGACTGGCTGGCGTCAGAATTCATCGCCCACGGCTGGAGTATCAAATGGCTGCATCGCCAAATTCTGAATTCCGCCACGTGGCAGATGTCGGCCTTTCATCAGGATGCCGCCACCGCGCAGAAAATCGATCCGGGCAATCGGCTTCGTTGGCGGTTTGATATTCGTCGACTGAGTGCAGAGCAGATTCGCGACGCGATGTTGACGTCGTCGGGCGAACTGAGGTCAGAGCAGGGCGGTCCGTCCGTCGAATTCGCCAGCCTGCGGCGTTCGCTGTATTTGAAAGCCATTCGCAACGCACCTGAGCCCCTGTTGCGATCACTCGACGGCGTCGACGGGCTGAACAGTATCCCGAAACGCAGCACCACAACCACGCCGACTCAAGCGCTGAATCTGATGAATGGCGACTGGGTGCGCAAACGAGCCGCAGCGATGGCAAGGCGAGTTCTTGAACAATCCGTTGAGTCGGACCCGAACAGCATTGTCAATGCGGCATTTCGTACAGCATTGGGGCGCGGCGCTGAAACCCGCGAAGTGTCGGTGGCGATGGAGCTGTTTGAAAATGCGTTTCGTGCGACAGAAGTGGGTGCTGAGGCATCCCAACGCTTTTCGCCGCTTGCCGAGGTTACGGGCCACGCGGTGTCTATTGATGAAGACGATCATGCACCGCTGGCGACGAATGACAACCAGTTGGTCGTGGCCGCTCCATTCACGTTTGTGGGCGTGATGAAACTGAATTCACTGTATCCGGACGCCACGGTGAGAACCATCATTTCGCAGTGGGATAACAATAATAAGAATCGGGGTTGGAGTATCGGCGTGACCAGCGAAAAATCTTCGTATCAGCCGCGCAATTTTATTCTGCAGGTTGTCGGTGATTCCGGCTACGAAGTTGTTGCGTCCAACCTGCGTCCGGAACTCGACAAGCCGTATCTTGTGGCAGTGACGGTTGAGCAAACGGATGACGGAAAAGGCAAAGCTGGATTCTATCTGAAACCTCTGGATGCAAAGTATGGCACGCTGGAAACTGCGGATGTGGTCTTCAAATCGGCCGCTGGAATCAGCGGCAAATATCCGGTTGTGTTGGGCGGGCGACACAAACAGTCGCGTCACAAATGGGATGGTCAATTGGATCAGATCGTTCTGTTTTCCGAACGGCTGAAGCCCCTGGTCATCGAATCGCTCTTCGCAGACCAATTGAGATCCGTTGTCACCGCACAACAGTCTCCGGTCGCTGCATGGGACTTCGATAACAAAAAAAATCCCGTTGCCGACGCATCGTCGCACGGTCATGATTTGAATATGACGGCTGGCATGCCGGTCAGCCCTCTGGAAAAAGCTGTCACAGAACTCTGCCACGTGCTGTTGAACTCAAACGAATTCGTCTACATCGACTGACAGGATCCCAGGCTGGTTCCGGCCTGCAGACCATTCCATGATGACTTACCAATCACGACGCCAAATGTTGACTTCCGCCGGTATGGGCTTTGGCGCCCTGCCGCTGGCGGCGATGCTGGCTGACAACGCCCGCGCGGGTGTCAATCCGAATGCTGCAAAGGTTCATCATCGTCAGACGAAGGCGAAGAGTGTCATCTTTCTGTTTATGGAAGGTGGCCCCAGTCATATCGATCTGTTCGATCCCAAGCCGCTGCTGAAAAAACTGGCCGGTCAGTCCTTGCCGGAATCCTTCGAGAGACCCGTGACCGCCATGGGCGAAGTGAATTCGCCGCTGCTGGAAGATCAGCGCAAGTGGGCACAACACGGAGACAGCGGGCTGTGGATTTCTGACTGGCTGCCTCACACCGCCACCTGTGCGGATGACCTTGCTGTGATTCGTTCCTGCTGGAGCAATGGGATCAACCATGCCGGCGGAGTGTGTTCCATGAATACCGGTTCTCCCATTGCCGGTCGTCCGTCGCTGGGTGCGTGGGTCAACTACGGTCTGGGCAGCGAAAACGAAAACCTGCCCGCCTTTGTCGTGATGCAGGACACCAATTCACAAGTCGTGAATGGCGCCCGTAACTGGGGCACTGGTTTTATGCCGGCGATTTATCAGGGCACACAGTTCAATACGACCGGCAACCCGATCTCGAATCTGTCGCGGCCAAAGAACGAAGATGCAGTGGTTCAGGAGCGAAAACTGCGAGTGCTCGATTTTTTGAATCGTCGCCACGCTGCTGACAGGCCTCAGCAGTCGGAGCTGGAAGCTCGCATTGCCGGCTACGAACTGGCGTTTCGCATGCAGACGTCGGCACCGGAAGCCGTGGATCTGTCGCAGGAAA
>JAPYTO010000212.1 GCA_029941865.1 Fuerstiella sp.
GATGGCGACGGATGTGGAAGATTGTGGCGGCGGATGTGGAAGATTGTGGCGGCGGGCCTGGGTGTCGACGCTGCGGCCTATCCGGGAGAACCGACGCCCCTTGAGGAGCAGATGGCAGACTCGGGGCCCATTTGGGACCGCATCGTGGCGAAACACGACCTGCAACCGTACCCCGTCGAAACCCTGGCCTCCTGGTGGCACTCGGACGCCGACCTGGGACGGACCATCGAAACCTTCACCGATATGTCGAAAAGTCGTCGCGCGGGCTTTCTGGATTATCAAGAGACGTCCAACTCGTTTCTCGACTTATTTGATCGCCTGCGTGCCGAACGCATTATCCCCCGCCTCACGGATAAACTTCGGGACGTTGCTGGACAAGGAGATGCATCGTGAGACGGTTCACCGAATGCTTGTCGAGCTTCGACGACCACAGGGGCGATTCGGCATGTGGCGAGGTGGGTTTGCCGCCGGTCGGCCGCTGGACTTTAGCAGTCTGGATGCGACGGCGGCAGCGATCGAGCTGATGCAGTACTACGGCGTGCCCGATGAAGTGAACATCGCGGCTCTCCGATCGTACTTGCGGCCGACGATGAATGATCATTGGCTGATCAAACAATCCGCCACTCGCGTCGCAAGTCTGCAGCGGCTGGAGAAATTTCCGGAAGTGAAGCCTCTCACTTTCCGGGACTTCCTGCGGTACGAACAGAATCTGATCATGGCCGTGTTGTTCGTGATTCTGTGCCTTATCGCAACGCTGGGTTCCCCACGACTGCAATCCAGGTAAGCCGCCGGCACTAAAACGTATTACGCTGACGTGTGGCCGAGACATCGTCTCAAGCCAATCAAAAAAGTAGACGGATCCAGGAGTGCAGCGATACCGCTCCGGCAATGCGATGATCAGAGAAGTGGGCTGACGATGCCGGAACAGCGCTTCGCTCGGTCCGGCCTACTGTCAAGCTCTCCGCGAAGTTTGGCCGCCCTAATTAGTGTCTTCGAGCCCCAGCACCTTTATTCCCTGTTCAAAGACAATGTCCACGGGAACTCCTTCTGCATTCAGGCGTTCCAGATCGGCTTTTAGTTGCGGGCTAACGTAGGCATTGGCATCGACAAACTTTGATGCGGCTTCATAGTCGCCGTCTCCCTGGAGCTTGAGCAGTACCTGGGTCAGTTCCGTGGCGGCCATCGTGAGTTTTTCCGGGTTGATGCGATACAGACCGTCTTCTCCGCGGGTGAAGGCTTCACGATCCCGGAAAAAATTAAATCGAATCATGTTGGCCTTCCCGTGCGCACTGCTGGCACCGAAACGCACAGAACGGAAAATGCTGGCCATGAAAGTCACATAGTAATCATTCAGTTCGCCCTCGTTAAATTTACCGCTCTGATACAGAGTGCGAATCATGTACAGCCCGAGGATATCCGCTTTGCCTTCTTCCAACGCACCGGATTTGTCGCGCAGTGCATCCCGGACAGTTCCGTTTCCGTCGAGCGTATATTTGATCCCGAGTCCGTGAGCGACTTCATGAAACATCGTGTTGCTGAAGAATGCGTTGAAAGTGATGTGCTTCCGCTGATCTTCCACGATCAGACGATTGGCCAGAGGAACCAGGATCCGGTCAAACTTCGCCCGCATGGCATTCTTTAACTGCAGCCGTCGAGTTCCCTTCTGCAGTTGCACTTCTTCATCGTTCGGAAGATTGATCGCAATCGTCTTCGAACCCGCATTGCAGTCGCCTGCGTAGTAGACGACGTCATAGGCGTTCAGGTCCGAATTCAGCCCCGGCGTTTCCTGCTTGTACCGTGCGTCAACAGGCAGCCCCTTTTGAAGTTCCGGCAGCAGTGCCGCGTATTTGCTCAATCGTCCGCTCCACTCCATGTCTTTGAGCAGCACATATCCTTCGTACGCCGCTTTGTAGCCGAACAGCTGATCCTCATACGTTTCGATCGGGCCGATGACAACGTCGATCTGGTTGTTCTTCATGTCCATCCAAAGCATGTCGCTCGGCTGGTATTCGTCGGTTCTCAGAGCTTTTGCGCGTGCCGTCAGGTAGTTCCTGAAGCCCTCATCTTCTGCCAGTTCAGCGGCCTTATCCAGATGGTCGGCGGCCTGCCGGGTCAGAGAACCAAAAGCGTTTCGATAGGGGATGGCGTAAAGACGACCGTCGTCGTTTCTTTTGATCATCGTGTACAGACTTTTGAATGAGTCCGCGTCACCGGGATTCTTCTTAATGTGCTCTTCAAATTCCTCAGTGGTCAAATCGAATGGATAGAAATTTGCACCAGCCGGTTTTGTCCCCGCGCCGTCCAAAAACGGTTTGTTTCCGTCCAGTCGATCCCATGGGCCATAGTTCGTGCGAACGAATTGCCTCATGCCCGGATTTTTTACCGACGCCAGCAGCGGCTTGCTGTTTCCGTATGCCTGAAGCCAGAAGACCTCGTCCATGAGTTTTGCCGCAGAAATCAGATGGGGCAGCATCTGCTTCTGCCCGTCACTGAGATGCGAAAGGTCGGCTTCCAATCTGACGACGGCATATTTCAAGTTCAGCTTTTGCTCAGTCCCGCGCCGGGACTGAGCATGCGTTGTCAAACAAACGGACGCGCAAATGCATGCGACGGAAAAACAACGAATCATCATTTGCTCCGGGGTAATAATCGACTGTCTGGCTTGCCAGGAAAACGGCTGCGAGAATTGTGACGAATGCCGTAACCCGCCGCCACTGACTGGATTCAACGATGTCAGTTTTCGGCTTCGATAATCCTGCATCGCTTTCCGTTCCGCCTGGACAGAAGGCATACCAGCATCGGGTCAAAATGAAGAAGAATGTGGCGATGCCCAATTATGCGGCTGGTTGAATTGGGTCGCGTTGACGAAAAATGGACGGCGTCCATTCGCAGAGAAATTGAAAAGGCTGAGTCCGAGCTGAATACATGGCTGATTACGTCGATGGTGCTGGAAATTCTCGCAGAGCGAAAAACCGAATATCGAGGTCGCATTAAGTAAACGTAGGTCAGGACCTGTTGTTTGGTAGGGACACATGGGTCCTGACGGTGATGGACGCGCCACAACAACAGGTCCAGGCCTGCGAGGCTGGCAGATCGAGAATGAGGCAGTTCAAGTCCAGTCGTCGAAGGCTGAGCCAAAAGTTCTACCCGTGTCTGGTTGCCCCCAACTTGTGTGGTCGCGTCTCCTCTCGATAGCACCTATGACATTGACCGGTTTGGGGCGGTCTTTTCTGCTAAGTCTAAGAACAGGGCTTGTTGTGTAACCGAACTCGCCAGAGTTTGGAGGTTTTTCTGTATGTCGTCCAATGTCTGGCGACTTCGGCTACCCCAAAACTAAGACTTAACGAAGCACTACGCGAACGACGCATGAATTGCGATCAACGCCTGCATCCCTTGAATTAGCGATTGTTCCATATAGAGTGAGTTCTGTTGCTGAAATCAAGATTGCTATCAGTTCTCAAGGCGGCCGAACATCATGCTCTCCGATCGATTCCTTGGCGTAACGGTCCTGCCGGAATACATCCAAAGCGAAGGCATCGACGGCGTCCTCGATAACCTCGTCATGAAAGTCGGAGCAAACGCTGTCGCCATTTCTCCCTACCTGATGGCGCCGGCCGATGAAAAAACCGGCAACCGCGAACCACCCGCGGACGCCGGCGCAGGTGCCGTCCGTCTGCTCGATCGCCCCCTGTGGGGCAAACGCGAAATCTTCGTCCGCACGGCCCCCAGCTTCACGCCCGAGAAACGTCTCTATAAAGGGCTGCGCTATCAGCCGCCTCCGCCCGATGCGCTCACCGCTCAGCAGGGCAGCATCATTCACGACTTCATCCGCGCTGCCCAGGGCCGCCACCTTAAAGTTTATTTCCAGGTACAGGCCGCCATCCCGCCTGGCTACCGCGTGCAGTTCGGCGGACCGACCGAAGACGACCGCCCCCGTCTGCCCGATGGCTCTATCCCGCCCAGACGCCTGGCCAAAAACGGATCACTTGCCAGCCCCCATATCCTGGGTTACGAACACGCGCTCATTCGTGACCTCATCAACCAATATCCCGATATCGACGGCCTCCGCTTTGACTGGCCCGAATACCCTCCCTACTTTCTCGACTCCGTTTTTCTGGACTTCAGCCACCACGCCGCCAAAGCCGCCGCCGATCTTGGCTTCGACTTCCAGACCATGCAACGCCAGGTCGGCAACCTCTACGCCAAACTGCACGGCGGCTTGCGCGACGATGACCTGAAAGCATGGACCGACCCCGACGGCGGACGCTATGGCTTGATGCGACTGCTCAGTGATTACCCCGGCGTCGGCCAGATGATTCGTTTCAAGGCCACACTTGTGGAAAACATGCTCGCAGGCTTCCGCAAAGTGATCGATGAAGCGGGCGGCCAACACATGGAAATGCTCCCCAACGCCTTCCCCCCGCCCTGGACCATCGCATCCGGCATGGACTTCCGTCGCGTCGCCAGACATTCCACCGCCATCAGCTGCAAACTCTACACCATGCACTGGCCGATGATGCTCCGTTTCTACGGCGACCAGATTCTCAAAGCCAACCCCGGCCTGTCCAATTCCCTGCTCACCCGTGCTCTGGTCGAATGGCTCGATATCGCCGACGACCAGGGCTTCGAGCGGCTTGAAGATTACAACTATCCCCCGCCCGATGCTTCCCACCCTGTCGGTTCCGAAGCGATGGCCCGCAAAATTCGTCAGGCCCAGGCCGATGCGGGCGATACTCCCATCTACGTCCTTGCCCACGGGTATGGCCCGATCGATGATTTCCGCCGCCGCATCGAAGTCGCACATCGCGCCGGCCCACATGGCATGTGGATCAATCGCTACGCCTATCTCACGGATGAAAAACTGGAAATCATCGGACAGGTGACCGGATCGACGCGAAATTAGAGCAGTTTACAAATTGACGGAACCGGTTCTGGCTCGTGGGGGCAGCCGTTCTGCTGCTAAAATACGTCAACCGCGGCCATGAGTCAGCGCAAAACGCTGTAGTGCATTGCCAAAGTCAAAAAGTGGGGTTGAATCATTCGCTGGAAAAGAGGGTCCAGGCAATGCGACGGTAAATTGGATATCTTCAGCGGCGATTCGTGATGTTTTGGGGCGTAGATCGTGAGAAATGTTATTTATGGATGATTCAATGAAACACGCAGTGGTCTCGATGCTCCTGGCAGCATTTGTTTCCTGCGCGACGGAAGGATTCGCAACGGGCCAGGACAGCCAACGCCCCGACTCAGCACACCCGACTTTGGACGAGCTGAAAGCGGCAGCAGCACTCCAATCAACGTACCTGAAACAGACGCCGCGCTTAGTCGATCCAGAAGTCCCCAAAGCCAATCTCGCGGCTTTCCGGAAAGTGGTCCAGCCCGTACTAAGTCAGACGTGCGTGCAATGTCATGGCCCTGAAACCCAGGAGGGCAACATTCGGATTGATACCCTGGACCCGGATCTGCTGCACGGCAAGGACGTCGACTGGTGGCTCGAAATTCTGGCGGTGCTCAACAATCGCGAAATGCCTCCGGCCGACGAAGCCGAACTGACGGACGTCGATCGCACCGGATTGATCGATTGGTTGTCACAGGAAATTCAGGTGGCATCAACCGTGCGTCGGGCAACCGGAGGTCACTCGTCGTTTCGCCGCATGACTCGTTACGAATACAACTACGCGTTGCAGGACATCCTGGGCTTGCCCCGGGACTTTGCCAAAGACCTTCCGCCCGAGGCAAATTCGGAAGATGGTTTTCAAAACAGTTCCGAACTGCTGCATATGTCCGTCGAGCAGATTGAAACTTACCGCAGGATCGCCCTCAAGGCTCTTGAGCGAGCGACAGTCAGTGGCGAACGGCCTCCCGTTCTGCACTGGGGTGTGAGTATGAGACAGGCTGCTGAGTTGGAGTGGCCAAAACAGGCCGAACAGATGGACAAGCTAAGGGAGAAGTTTAAAGACGATCCGTCAAAGCAAAACGAAGAACTGGATCGGCTGACCGCCAGCTTTAAAAACCCGCACCGCAATACCTACTACCGTGAGTTGCCGACCGGGCGAACCGCACGTTCGTCGTGGGCATACTACGGTGCAAAGTATGCATTTAAGCCGACTAATTCTCGGCCGGAGATGCCTGATGCGTTCGATACTGTCGCCGTCATTCCTCAGGGGCGAAATCGAAATCTGATTGTCGAACTCGGCGATCAGGTTCCGGACGAAGGCATCATGCGAGTCCGAGTCCGGGCATCACGTGCATCCAGCGAAGATGCTCGAATTCCGAGTATGCGACTTGAATTTGGCTGGCGGGCCAGCAACGAAGGTCGCGCCGTCATCCGAGTGAGTACCGATGATACTCCGATCAATTCTGATTCGGACAATCCGCAAATTTATGAATGGGATTTTCCGCTCGGGGATATTTACCCACGTAACTCAGTGCGAGGGAAGTCGAAGATGGGCGACCTGCCCAGTCCCTCAGAGTACATCCGGCTGGTCAACAGTTCGGTCTCGCAAGGCGCCATACAATTTGACTACGTAGAAGTCAGCGCTCCGGTTCACGACCAATGGCCGCCGGAATCCCACGCCAGGATTTTCATCGATAGCGAAAACAGGGAAAACGAAGCGGCTTATTCGCGAGAATGTTTAACCGCTTTCATGAAACGTGCCTGGCGACGAACTGTGACAACAGAAGAGGTGGATAGGAAAATCGAATTCTATCACGCGATGCGCAGAGAGTGTGACAGTCTGGAAGAAGCGATGGTCGAAGTTCTGGCGACCGTTCTCTCGTCTCCCAATTTTCTTTACCTGGTCCGCAGGGGGACCGAAGGCAATCCTGGTCACGCCGCTCAGTCACAACACCTTTCGGCACATGAACTGGCAACGCGTCTGTCGATGTTTCTATGGTCCAGTGTGCCCGATGCCGAACTGTTGCAATTGGCCAGCGGCGGGCAACTGAGCGATCCGGAAATTCTGGCTGGCCAGGTTAAGCGGATGTTGGCAGATGATCGCTCTCAGCGGTTTTCAAAACACTTCGTCCGCCAATGGCTCGATATGCAGCTGCTGGACTTTCTTAACATCGACCGGAAGGTTCATCCGTATTTTGATCCGTCTTTGAAAGAGGCAATGCAACACGAACCCGTTGCGTTCTTTCACGAAGTCCTGCAGAACGACGAGAGCGTACTGGATTTCATTCACGCCGATTACACGATGGCCAACGAACGTCTCGCGGTTCATTACGGTTTGCCCGACGTTGCCGGCAACCATTTTCGGCGCGTCAAACTTGACTTGAATCAAAGGCGTGGTGGATTACTGACTCAGGCGGGTCTGCTGGCGATGAATTCGGACGGCACAGACTCACACCCGCTGAAGCGTGGGATCTGGTTACTGGAAAGCATTCTCAATGATCCTCCACCTCCTCCACCGCCGGCCGTCCCCGAAATTGATCTGGCCGACCCCGCAATTGCCAAAATGACTCTTAAGCAGCGGATCGAAGACCACCGTAATCATGCCGCATGCATGTCCTGCCACTCGAAAATCGATCCGTGGGGAATCGCTTTCGAGAATTACGATGCCACTGGACGTTGGCGAAACCAGATCAAAGGACAACCCGTTGACGCGGTCAGCCTGTTATTCAATAAGCAAAAGCTGGACGGCATGGTCGGACTAAAACGGTATTTGCTGGAGAATCGGCAGGACCAGTTTGTCCGCGCAATGGTCCATAAAATGACAACTTACGCTCTCGGTCGACCATTGACCTTTGCCGACCACTCAAGTGTCGACACAATTACAGCGGATGTGCGTAAGCAGGGAGACGGACTGTCGACCATGATACAGTTGGTGATCACAAGTGAATTATTCCAGTCAAGATAAACTTTCACTCCTTCCACAAGGGTCGAGCGCAGCGACGAAAGGTGCGTTGCACAAACGAAACGCGGGCCTCAGAGACACTCAGTGTCCCCTCCTCACGTTTGGCTCGACTCTTCTCAGGGAGAGTGAAGTGCAAAGATCTGAAGACAGGCAACAATCGTGAATACAATTCTCGCAGCCCTTGATCGTCGTCGATTTCTTCGCGGAGCCGGCGTAGCGCTGGCGTTGCCGTTGTTTGAATCCGTCATGACGTCATCGACCATGGCCGACGTCAGGACCACCAGTCCCAGGCGTCTGGGGTGCTTCTATTTTCCCGACGGCGTTCCGATGCCGCTTCCCGAAGACCCGGCGCACAAGGACTGGGCTTGGTTTCCGCATGGCGACGGCAAAGACTTCACCTTCACAAAGTGCCTTGCACCGCTTGAGGCGTTGCGCAATGACCTGACAGTTTTGTCCGGCTATTCCCACCCTGCCGTTCGCAGCACTCACGGTCATTCCAACGCGGATCAATTTCTGACTGCAGCCGCAACAGGGTCTGATGGACCGTACAGGAATACGATTTCACTTGACCAGGAGTTCGCTGCACACATCGGAGATCAAACTCGTTTTTCTTCGTTGGTGATGTCCACCGATGGCGGGACAGGAACGCCGCGGGGCGCTCATACGTTGTCTTTCAATCGAAACGGTCGCGCGATCCCCGCCGAACACCGCCCGAAACGCGTGTTTGACATGCTGTTCGTCAAGAGTGACGGAGATGCGGCGCGCCGGCTTGCACTGAGTAAAAACGCGTTGGATGAACTGCTGGCAGATGCGCAGTCATTGCGGAAGACACTCTCGTCACAGGACCGGAAAAGCCTGGATGAATATCTGGAATCGGTACGTGAGGCAGAGGTCAAGGTGGAGAAGGCGAAACACTGGATCAATACGCCGCTTCCCACAGTGGACGCTGATCATTTCAATCTCAACCTGACACCAGACGAACCCCGTCTTTACCTTCAGACCATGTTCGAGCTGATCTATCTGGCGTTCAAAACCGATTCCACTCGGGTGGCCACGTACCAGATTGGTCGAGAAAATGGAGTTGGCAAGAGTGACCATCTGGCCCGCGCCGTTGGATTCAACCTGTCTCACCAGTTGTCTCACGAAACGAAGAATCCGGATGGCTGGAAAAACTTCGGGATCTATTGCCAGTTCCTTAACGAAGAATACGGCCGTTTTGCAATGAAGCTGAAACAGACTCCGGAACCAGCCGGAGAAGGAACGATGCTGGACAACACGCTGCTTCTGTACGGCTCAGCCTCCAGCGCTTTCCACCTCTCTCGAAACTATCCTCTGATCCTGGCTGGCGGAAAGAACATGGGATTCAAGCACGGCCAATATCTCAACCACGCGGGTGCCAATCCCCAGGCCGGGGGCTGGGATGGCGGACAGGAACCGTGGCAAAAAGAGGTCGCACGGGAAGACCGGCGTCTGACAAACCTATTCGCAACCATGCTTCAGGGCCTTGGCGTCACGACGGAATCATTCGCTGACAGCAACGGCACGATTGCTGAGCTCCTTTCGTGAGAGCAGTTTAGGAAACGAACGAATCGGCGAATTCGCTGAGCGAAGAATCCCACGAATTTCGACGCAGTTCGAAATGAGCGAGTTGTCCCGACTTGAAATCAGAACAGCTCGTCGCCTTCATTTGCGGCGAGCTGTTTCTCGTTTGTCACCAGCGAGTTACGCGAACTCTGCAGGTCCACTCCGTCGGTTCAAACAGTGGATCCACATCAGACGATGAAGAGGGACAATTTCTCAAATCCACTGTCAGGTAGAGAGTTGCGGAGTTCAAATCCAGTCGCCACTTTCGCGCGGTTCGCTACGCTGGTTCGAGTCCTACCGAGGGAGGGTGGCGGCCGAACGAGACGGCGAAACTTTCTACTTGCCCGCCGAGGCAATGGAGGTCCGGGGTGTGTGCGGGGCCGGAGATACCGTGCTGGCGACTTTGGGTACAATGTTGGCAAACGGAGGATCGCTCGACGCCGGATGTCGGGTGGCAGTTGGGAAGGCGGCCCGATAGATGTCCGAAGTAGGAGTGAGCTCCACGGGATGGACGAATGACACGCTCTGCGCGGAATAGCATCGTTCTGCCATCGCCAAAACGCAGACTTTTCGCGTACGAAGTCCGAAGGGGGACTAGCATAGGGAGGTCGTTTTCCATTCAATGATGCAATGAAACGCACCCTTACATTACTGACCGCCCTCATGCTTACGTCGATTTCCGCCTCAATGGCAGCGGAGCGGGTGGCGACCAGGGAGGCCATTTCCGTCGAAAGGGATGCGGAGAGCGGGGCGGCGGTGGTGCAGCTCACCAGCCAGCCAGTTATCAGCACCAATGTCCACATGGAGCAGCGTTTCACCTCGGCCGACGGGCGACGGATCGCCATCGAGCGGCAGCCGTTCGGGCAACCGCCGGAGCTGTGGGTGTGCGACCTGAAGACGACCCGGCTCTATCGGATCGGCGCTGGCCGGGCGATGGCGGCCAGTTTCACGCGAAATGCGATCTATTACCTGACCCCGCCGCCCGAGACGCGGCTCATGCGGCTGAATCTCGCGGATTTGTCCACGCGCGAGGTGATGGCGATCCCGGACGACGTCGTGCCGCGCAAACTCGCCGTGTCGCCCGACGAACATTGGCTCGTCGCCGGGCCGTTTCTGGTCAGGGACAATGTGTTTCGACTCGATCTCATCGATCTGGCCAACGGAAAGCGAACGACGCTGTGTGAGCTGGTGGACATCCCGAACCCGCACCCGCAGTTCGATCCGGGCAACCCCGGCCGGCTACTGGTGCAGGTGAACCGCGGCAGCCGGTTCAGTGCGGGCGCGGGCTTTCAAAAGCTCAGCGGAACTCAGGGGGCCACGTTGTGCCTTGTGGCCGTGCCATCGGGCGAAGTCACGCCGCTTCCCGTCGGTCTGCCCGACACGCCCTTCATCTCCGGCCATTCGACCTGGGCCGGGCAAAGCGGGCGCGTGGTGTTCACCACTGCGCCGGGTGTGCATGATAGTCTACTCGCCGGCACGGGCGTTTATCGCCTCACCCCGGGCGAGGCCAGGCCCGTCCAAATCGCGTGCTGTCAGCGGTTCAACCACCTCGCCGCTTCCGACGATGGCCGGTACTTCATCGTGGACGATCACCGCACCCAGACGATCAGCATCGGCAGCGTCGAGACCGGCCGGTTCCTCAAGCTGTGCGATTCCCGCACTCGCCAGGGCAAGCCGCAATACACGCACGCTCATCCCTACCTAACGCCCGACAATCGCCATGTCATCTTCAACTCCAACGTCACCGGCGTCACCCAGGTCTACGCCGCCACCGTGTCGGTTGAGTTCCTGGACAAATTGGCGCCTGTCGAACAGAAAGAGCCTGAGCCCCAGCCATGAAACGACCAACTCCGAACACCACGCCAATCCTCGCAACTGGACTTGCCCTGTTGACCGGCTTTCTGTTCCTCGTGGCACCGGCGCCGGGACAGTCGCCAAACCTGATTACCGCAGGGAACGCTGAGTCCCCAGAACAGCAGAAGAAGTGGATTGGGCATCTTCAGTTGGTTGCCGATGACAGACACGCGGGAAGCGCCGCCTTCGAGATGTTCCGTATTGGCTCTACCCGGTGTACGGAATTGGTGGAAATAGACAAAGACAAGAACTATGAGATCAGCGGCTGGTTCAAATCGAAGGAGCCGGATCAGCTTTCCAGAATGCTTCTCGATGTGCGCTACTACACGGCTGATAAAAAGCCAATTCATCCGATGAGCGTCAATCCCATTTCCGGCATCAGTGAGCTTGTCAAGGATATCGAGGTTGGCGACAAGGTGGTCAAAGTCAGAAAAACGGACTGGCCGATGAAGCTGAAGCTTGACCTGACAGGCCTTGCCTTCAACGCGCAGGAGGACCTGTCGGATCTGCCCAATAATAAGGTTGTTGGTTTCAAGGCGATTGAAAGCAAAGAGGATGTGTATGAGGTGGCTTTGGGCAGACCTGCCACTAAAGCGTATGCCAAGGGAACCAAGGTGCGCTTGCACCGTTATCTTGATCATCCGCGTGTTTACGATAACCACGTACCCACGGAATGGAAGCGGTACGCGTTTGTTGTCGGCAACGATGGGGGGCGTCGTAAGAAACTCTGGCCGGGCGCCGAATACATGTCTCTGTTCATCATCAATCACTACAATCAGTATCCGAAGAAACTGCCGAAAGGTGAAAAGTCGCCGGTACTGCTCTTTGATGACATCACGTTGAC
>JAPYTO010000213.1:0-6564 GCA_029941865.1 Fuerstiella sp.
CTGGCGTTTCGCATGCAGACGTCGGCACCGGAAGCCGTGGATCTGTCGCAGGAAACGGCGGAAACTCAGACACTGTATGGCATGGACGAAAAGGTGACGGCCACATTCGGTCGACAGTGTCTGCTTGCTCGCCGGCTGGTGGAGCGAGGAGTCCGCTTCGTACAACTGTATCATGGTGCCGGCAGCAAGTGGGATTCCCATTCCGCGATTGAAAAGAATCATACGTCGCTGTGCAAACAGACGGACCAGTGCGTGGCCGGTCTGTTGAAGGATCTGAAGCAGCGCGGCCTGCTGGACGAAACGCTGGTTGTCTGGGGCGGAGAATTCGGGCGTACACCGATGAGCGAAAAGGGTGACGGGCGTGATCACAATCCCACCGGTTTCACGATGTGGATGGCCGGTGGTGGTGTCAAAGGTGGTCGCACGATTGGTACCACGGATGAACTGGGATTGCACGCCGTGGAGGACCGGCTGCATGTTCACGATTTACACGCCACGATCCTGTGGTTGATGGGGCTGAATCACCGAGAAGTCGTGTACTACGACAAAGGTCGCCCCGAACGAATCGACCAGAACGAAGGACACCCTTATACCGGCATCGTCGGGTAACGCGGTCACGAGGGATCGGGTGTCTCCGGCGTGACGGGCCAGGCCGGCTGCTTTTACCTACTCGTTCCCAAACTCCAGTTTGGGAACGCCTGCCCCGAAGCTTCGGCTTCATCACGTCACGAAGCAGCGATCGTCGGCAGTCACGACGCACAGGGCGATTCGCATTTGCAGGATCGCGCCCCAGCGTGGCAAAGCTGAGCTTTACGGATATGCGTTCCCAAGCCGGAGCTTGGGAACGAGTTTGAAAATCCTATGAAGGATTCGGTTTCGTTCCAGTGATTCCCCAAACGAGTCGGTCGAGCCCATCTTTCTTCACGCCGTCCCGCAGATCAACCCAGGTAAACTCTTCAAGAAAAAGAGGGAGCTTTAACCCGTCTGGCGCGTTCGGCAACAATATCGGAATCACCGGAACGACGTTACCCGATTTCTTTTCCTCGACGAAACGCCGAAGTAAAGCCTTCATCTCAGGGTCTTCCCAAGGGCCCATTCTATTTTCTCCGACGAAGACTGCTGCAGACTTACACGTTGTAACTATATGCTCCAGCCCTTCCTGCCACGAATGTCCTGGCCGCAGTTCCCACTCATCAAGCCATACAGAGATGCCTCTCTTCTTGAGTGCTTCACCGACACGTTTGACGTCTGGTTTGTCCTTGCTGTTGTGACTCAGGAATACGTCAAATAACTTAACTGTTTCTTTCGAATCGACGCCTGCCATTGCCACGGGATCTTTCATATCTGATTCGATCGTGGTGTGTTTCGTCGCGTCCGCCAACAGCTGAACGAATTCGGTTAACGTAAGGTCGGCAATGTCAGACACATCGAGGTCATGTGCTCGGCAGACTTGAACGCGCAACTTTAGAAGAGCATCTCTCCTGTCTCCGCCAATTTCATCACAGGTCAAAACCAACGAGTTGTACGCCCGGCGTAAATTCGTGTCTCCTGTCGTCTTGACCGACCGCCCGGACAGTACGTCGACAAACGTTTGTGCATCTCCCAGAGAAGCCTGTGTCGTGACAGATATGATGTAGGAGTCACACGCTGGACTTCCCTTTATCAGGCCCGGCAGAAAATCCCGCTCCAGTTCTTTGTAGACCTTCCTCTTCGCCGCATATTCTTCAACCGTCCAGACGATGCCGGGCTGTGGGTCGTAAGGGGTCCCTGCTGAGTTATGGTGAAGCCCGTTGAAGAAGCCACCGAGTCCACTTTGCGGTTCGGCCAAATGGTAGTATCCCGTGTCCAGGATCTTCCATTCCCAGGGAGGTATCGAAACGTGAGGACTGAAGTGAGGTTTCCGCCAACTATCCTCTTGAATGGCGGAAGCCTTTGGTCCGCGAGGTATCGGATCGTCGACATTTCCTCGTTGGAATTAGCGAACCTGCAACAAGCACAAACATCGAAAATGGATATTCTCAGTGGACAGACAATTGGACGGAACACTCGACCCCTTTGATTGAACCTACTGAGTATGACGGGCACTCAATACATGAGCAACCACGCTGAGGGTCACCACTACGGGAAAACAAAGGGGCCGCAGCCAATACTGTTCGGCACGGAATTAGCATTGTGGCGCGAGACGGCCGCGACAGGGGTATTTTGCCTCTTTTTTGGGGTAATCGGCAGGGTGGCACTGGCTGACGGAGTGTGCCACTGCTGTTACGAACCGTCGACAATCGTGCCGGCTGAGTGAAACCAGTCTGGAGCGGGCCGGCTGAGTTTCGGCAAGTCATCGTCGATCACATTCTCAAAATGGAACTGCGCACTTGACCACTTGAAGTCGACGGCTCGTGTGCAGAGCCCGCGCTTGACTGGGTTCAAGTGGATGTAATCGATTGAGGCTGTGATGGCGTTCGCAGATAAGATGTTTCGATCGTAACCCGGACCTTCCTGCCAGAACCGGAAACAGTATTTGCCGGGTCGTTCTTTCACCGTGAGTTGTTGAAGCAGCGAAGTGCCCCGAGACTCAAGAAGTTGCCGGATCTGCTGCGACGTTGCCGCCGTGGCGTAAGCTTCCAGCTTGCGAACTGACCTGTTGGCAAGCTGGAAGCGTACCCCACTTACAGGCTGCCGTCACCACGCTTGACGATCATGTGCTCATCGACTCGTGTGCCGGGAATGCGGACCTGCAGCCAGCGTTCCGAAACGGTCTGGTCACCATCGTTGCGGGCGGTGACGGCGTCGGCCACAGCAATCGCTCGAACCGCCATGGCCAGCCGGGGCTTCCCGGTCAGGTCAGCCCGGCGATCGGATCTGCCTGGTAAATGTGGTACGGGCGATTGGTGATGTCGTACCAGTCTGTATCGCGCGGAATGCCAAGGGCGTTGTAGATGGTGGCGGCGAAGTTTTCAGGCGTTTGCGGATCGGCGGTGACGTAGGCGCCGTTACGATCGGTGGCGCCAACGACAGTGCCACCACGGATTCCAGCACCCGCCAGCAGGATCGATTGTGCGGGGGCCCAGTGGTCTCGGCCCGGCAGTTTGTAGATCTTCGGTGCGACGTTGGAAATGCGTGGCGTTCGTCCGAACTCCCCGGCCATTACAACCAGTGTGCTTTCCAGCAGGCCGCTCTCATCGAGGTCATCCAGCAGCGCGGAAACAGCGCGGTCAGTCGGCGGAAAAAGGAAGTTCTTCGCTAACGGGAAATTGTTTCCATGAAGATCCCAGCTTCCGAAGTTGCCCATGTTGACCTGCACCATATTGACGCCGGTTTCAATCAGTCGCCGGGCCATCAGCAGCGACCAGCCGAACGAGTTGTCACCGTAGCGTTCGAGCGTTTTGGCGTCGGCGTTTCGCACGTCAAATGCACCTCGGACTTTCGGATCCGTGATCAGCGACACGACCCGCTGCCGAACTCGATCATAACGCGAGACTTCAGCTGCCTTTTCAAGGTGAGTTCTCTGCTCGTCGATCGACTTCAGCAATGAGAGGCGATCGCGGAACCTGGAATCCAGCATTCCTTCCTGCAACGTCAGGTGCGGAACGGCGAACGTCCAGTCGTCTTTATCGGACGCAACTCCGTCGTGCAGATTGAACAGATACTTCGGGAAGGCGCCGGAATAGTCGTGATAGGCATGCGGCTTGTCTGTGCACTGCAACCAACACGGTTCGTGCTTTGACCCCAGCATTCCCGCAAACTGCCCGGGATAGACACCGGTGTTCGAATGATAAATTCGCTCAGGAAGGATGGCACTGGGCGGCATGTTGTGACGGGGCTGGCTGGCGAATCCGGCGATTGCGGCAATGCTCGGTAAGTCGCTCGGCTGCGGCTTGCTGGAACGGAACGTTGGTGGCACGACGGTGTTTCCCGTCAGCATGACATAAGTGCCCTTATCATGCCCGTTTTCCTTATGAGTCAGAGAACGGACCAACGCCCATTTGTCACTTCTTTTCGCCAGCAGCGGGAAGTGTTCACAAATCTGAATGCCCGGCGTGCTGGTGGCAATCGGATTGAACTCACCTTTGTATTCCGCCGGGCCTTCCGGCTTCATATCGAACGTGTCGTGCTGTGATGGCCCGCCCGTCAGGAACAGGTAGATGACCGCTTTGGGTTTCGGCAATGGAGTCCCCGATTCCGCCGCCAGCGCGCGCATCTGTGATACGTTCGCCGTTGAAAGTCCCATCAGACCGAGCGATCCGGCCTGCAGGGCAGTGCGTCGCGTGATGTGTCTGGCGGTCGATGTTGTGTGACTGCGTCCCATCTGTTCCCTCCGCGGCCAATCATAACACAAACAAGGTGTTCCGAAGCAACCGTGTGCGTGACATGATCCAGGCGGAATCCGCGTCCGTCTGCAGCAGTTCGCCCACATTGGCTGTCATGATTTACTCATCGAATCCAGGGGATCTGGCAGCATAAAGTGCCGGATACGGCTCGATGCTCGAACGTCCAGCGGCAATTGCGCATACTGTCTGCGTCTATTCCGCCAGCCGATTGGAGAACCACCGTGAGAATCGCTGTTCCTGTGATTTTACTGGCTACCTTTGCATCGTTCGTTTGTCAACCACTATGCGCCGCGGACGATGCCGCGAAGGCCCAGAAGCTGATCGATCGAGCGATCAAGGAGATCGGAGGCAATGAGGCCCTGGAAAAAAGTCGCAACACGATCATGGAGGACAACGGAACGTATTATGGAATGGGCGACGGCCTGCCATACAAAGGACGGTACGTTTACAGGTATGGGAATTCGGGAAGCTATCGTATGGAAGTCGTCGGGATATTTGTCCAGGTGCTGGACGGCGACAAAGGATGGACGTCGATGATGGGTGACACGAAGGACATCGAAGGTGAAGCTTTGAAGGTGGTGAAGCAGTCCTGGTTTATCGGTTATGTCGTCACGCTGCTTCCACTGCAGAAGCCAGACCAAGCGTTCAGCCTGAACATGGCAAAACCGGAGACGATCGAAGGCGAAGAGTGCGACGGCATCACGGTCGATCATGAGCAGATGCCGACACTCACCATACACTTCGGCAGGAAGACCGGCCTGATCAAAAAGACGAAGTATGTCGCCAAAGTCGCCGAGCTGGGGTATCAGGAAGCGGTCGAGGAAGCCATCTTCCAGCAGTACACAGAGTTTGACGGCGTCATGAGCGTAACGAAATTTACTTCGCTGCGTGACGGAAAGAAATTCATTGAAGCAAACTTCAGTGATCTGAAGTTTCCCGACACGATCGATGAGAGTGAATTCAAAAAGCCCAAATAAAATGAGGGCTGTTTAGAACCGTTAACGTTTTCTCGTTCCCTGCGTTGTGTGCCACTGGCCGCTACAGCAGTTTTCAGAAGGACGAACAAAGTAGGCCGTGCCGAGCGAAGCGCTGTTTCGGCATCGTCAGCCCGCCTTTCTGATCACCTCATTGCCGGAGCGGCGTCGCTCTGCTCCTGGATTTCGGCCGACGCTGAATACAGGCCATTTCTGTGTCACGCATGGTGCTGGTTTGATTGAACAGGAGGGCGCAGAGGAAGCAGAGAAAACGTGATTCGTGAACTCTGTTCTCTCTGGTGCCTCCTGTTCAACAGTAGCCGAGCGGATAGCGGGTAGCCCAGGTTGCTCGCAACCTTTGGGTGCCGCAGGCACAAGAGGTTATGATGGAACGATCTTCCGGCAATTGATGGTGCAGAGGTTTGTTGTTTTTCGATTGGTCCGCACAGCGGACTCTACATGCCTGGCAAATCTCAAGCGTCGCGAAATGGGTTTAACCGCGTTGCCCAACGGGCCGCGCTTCGATCGCGGGGCGATGACCACGCGGTTAAACGCAGGGTGCCACTGGCTTTGCCAGTGTTGTTTCAGATACGCAACGCTCAGTCACTCAGTTGCGTCTGATGTCGTGGTCGACGCGACAAGCACACCTTCGACGGAAAAGTCATCGAAGGTAAGATGTCCCCAGCCGCCCTGATTGCGATCAACAACCCGCAGGAACGCGGTTTTGCCTGTCAGATCGCTGACGTCCCAGATGGTCCGTTTCATCTGCGGACCTTTGGGGCCACCGGCAGCTTTGATGACCTTGCCGCTGTTCGCGTCGTACAACCCCACAAACAAATTCTTTGTATTGAATCCGCCGGAGGCCAGGAAGCTCGCTTGCTCACCGCGAATTTCAAAGGTCGGCGATTGCAGGACGACTTGTTGTTTGTCGGAAAATCCGTCCGCCGTGTTGATCGTGGACAGATGAAACCGGCCTTCGTGATTGAACGGTTTGTGTTTCCATTTAGACAACGACGCGTGATTGGAAACGGGAGTTCCGGCCTCGCCGTCAATGATCTTCCATCCATCGAGTGCGCCGGATTCGAATGTGAAGCGAAGATTTCCCAGAGGTTTGAAGCCATCGTACGTGGACGCTGCGGGCTTCGCTTTACTTTGTTGCTTCACTGGAGTTTGCAGCCTGCGAGGTTCGTCCTCGAAGAATCTTGCGCCGCTGCCGGTCTGTTCGATGTCGCCAAGTTCCAAGCGAGCCGATTTGATGCGTTTCA
>JAPYTO010000213.1:6664-12114 GCA_029941865.1 Fuerstiella sp.
ATTTGATGCGTTTCATTAAGGACGTAACAACGTCTCGATTCGTGTCGACAACATTTGTCGTTTCGCCAGGATCCTTTTCCAGATTGAACAACATCGTGTCGGGGACGGTTTCGATCATTCGTCCCCACCAGCCCAGCCAAGGCGGATTTTTGGTCCGTGGCAGCACCAGTTTCCACCGGCCGGATCGCACTCCCGTCAACAGGCAACCGGAATAGTAAAAGTAGTCTTCGCGTGGACTGGTTTCTGTTTTGCATGTCAGAAACCTGGAGGCATCCTTGCCGTCAATCGTGATGTCCAGCAGTTTCGCCCCTGCAATCGTCGCGAAGGTCGGCAGCAGATCCATAGTGCTCAACAGTTGGTCTGATTGCCACCCAACCGGAATTTTCCCCGGCCAGCGAGCAATGAAGGGTACGCGCGATCCGCCGTCCCACGCAGACATTTTCCAACCCCGAAACGGTTCGGCATTGCCGGAGTGATCGCGTGGAATAAACGGTTTGCCGTCAGGCTGCATTCTTCGCGTCGTTTCGACCCACGGGCCGTTGTCCGATGTGAAGACAACCAGTGTGTTGTCGTCGATCTTCAATTCCCTGAGCGTCCTGAAAATCTCGCCACACGACCAATCGATCTCTTCGATCGTGTCACCGTATGGTCCGCCGCCGGACTTGCCCTTGAAGCCCTCCGACGCGCCGACCGGAATGTGGGGCAGGTTATGCGCGAGATACAGGAAGAATGGCTGTTCGTGGTTTTCACTGATCCACGAAACTGCTTCACGAGTGTAGTCGGCCGTGATGTGGTCCCAGCTTTCGACGGCCTGGATTTCCAATTTCCGGTTGCGAAAAATCGGGCTGCGGAACGGAGTGTCCTCCACCATCACCGTGAATCCGTTGAACATCGGTGTACCGTAGAAGTCGTCAAACCCCTGAGCATTTGGCATCGTCGCGGGATCAAATCCTCCGGGCCCGTCTTTCTTATGGGCCGTCAGGTGCCACTTCCCCAGCATTCCTGTCGCGTAGCCTGCGTCTCGCAGGACTTCCGCCATCGTGACTTCTTTCGGGTGCGGCACCGTGTGCAGGTGCTTGACGTTGCCTGGTTCACCCACACGAATGGGATAGCAACCCGTCATCAACGCAGCTCGCGATACACCGCAAACGGGTTGCGCATAGAAGCTGGTCAAACGAAAGCCTTCGTCAGCCATGCGATCGAGGTTTGGCGTCTTGATATTTGGCGAACCAAAGCACCCCAAATCCTGATACCCCTGATCATCCGTGAAAATCAGAATGATGTTGGGGCGGTCGTTGGCGCATGTGTACGTCGCATGCACAAAAATGAGAATCAATGCGGCGGATGATATTCTGGTGATCATGGTATTCGTTCTTTTGTGATTTTAACCTGCCGACCTGAACCGCCGTGCAGGTGTTGTCGATTCCCGGGCCGCAGTAGATGCTGCCGAACGGCAGGGTCATCAGTTCCGCACGACGCAATCGTCTACGTCTCGATGGGGTGGCACTGACTTCGAGCCAGTGGCACACAATCACAAACAGATCGTTTGAAGTCACGTAGGTGTTGGCTTGTACCGCAGCGACTTTTCGATAGTGCCACCTGACCGGCCCCTTCCTCATTTCTCCGCTTCTGCCCGTGGTTCTGGTTCAGGCGATCACATCGTCGATGACGTGGCCCTTCACGTCGGTCAATCGCATGTCGCGGCCTCCGAAACGGAATGTCGATCGTGTGTGATCAACCCCCATCAGGTGCAGCATCGTCGCGTGCAGATCGTGGACTTCGGCGCGGTTTTCGATCGCTTTGTAGCCCCATTCATCAGTGGCTCCGTAGACCGTTCCTGGCTTGACTCCGCCACCTGCCATCCAGACGGTGAAGCCGTATTGGTTGTGGTCGCGACCATTCTTGCCCTGTGCAAACGGCGTGCGGCCGAACTCACCTGCCCAGACAACCAGCGTTTCGTCCAGCAAGCCGCGTTGACCCAGGTCCTTCAGCAGTGCTGCGATGGGCTGGTCGACGGCGAGGGCATTGTTTTCGTGACCTTGTTTCAACCCGCCGTGTTGATCCCAGCGGTCTCCGCCGACTTTGGGGCAGGTCAGTTCGATAAATCGTACGCCCTTTTCGATCATGCGTCGTGCGATCAGGCACTGAGCCGCATAGATTTTCGTCGGTTCGTACTGGGATTCCATCCCATACATCTTCTGGATATGAGCAGGCTCGTCGCTGACTGACATCACTTCAGGAACCGCCATTTGCATGGAATAGGCGAGTTCATAATTGCGGATTGCTGATTCAAGACTGTCGTGTTTGCCGAATTGATCAGCCGCAAGTCCGTCCAGCTGGCCGATCAAATCCAGTTTGCTGCGTTGTCGCTGCCCTGTCGGTTCCGTCCGCTGGATATTGGCGACACCGCTACCTGAGGGTTTGAAAACGGACCCTTGATAACTGGCCGGAAGAAAACCGCTGCCAAAACAATCCAGCCCGCCTGGAGGAATCAGGCCACCATTGATCACAACAAATCCGGGAAGGTTCTGGTATTCGCTGCCGAGTCCATAGTTCACCCATGCGCCCATGCTGGGCCGCCCCTGTAAACCACTGCCGGTGTGCAGGAAATAGTTCGCAAACGTGTGCTCGGGAAACTCCGATACCATTGATCGGATCACCGCCAGTTCATCAACGCACGTTGACACATGAGGAAATAATTCGCTGACCGGAATGCCTGACTCGCCGTGCTGTTCGAATTTCCACGGACTCGCCAGCACGTTGCCGTTGTTATTGAACTGAGTTGGCTCGACGTCAAACAACTTGCCGGGGTCCTGCCCGTTGTATTTGTCCAGCAGCGGCTTGGGATCGAAAGTGTCGACTTGCGACGGCCCGCCATCCATGTACAGAAAAATGACGTTTTTGGCCCGTACCTGGTGATGAGGACCATGTCCCGCCGCGCCGAGTTCGACGATCTTCGAATCCGTACCGCCGAACGCCGGAGCGTTTTGCAGTCCCGCTAGTGCGACGGCACCAAAGCCGCTGGCGCAGCGCGTCAGCATCTCGCGACGCGACGTTGGTTGCGGCTGATAGCGCCGACATGGATAAGAATTGTGTTGATTTGTCATCACGTTTTGTTGCATCTTCTGATCATCTTTCAGCCGCAGGTTCGGGGCTGTCCCGGCCACCGTCCAAACTCAGCGCAGAAAAATGAACTCCTTGGTGTTGATCAGTGCATGAGCAAAATCGGCCCATAGCGGAATGTTATTTTCTGAAACGCTACGTTCGACATGTTGAGCCAACAAAAACTCAGCCGCGACCGCCGCTTCCTGGTCCGTCGGCAGTCTTGCAAACGCTGTTTGGTACAGCCAATCCACTCGCGATTCGGTCGTTTCGCATTGCTTGATCGCACGTTCCGCCCACTTCTTCGCTTGTCCAACCACAAACGGATCGTTCATCAGGATCAAAGCCTGGGCAGGCACGTTCGACACGTTGCGCCGCCCCATCGTGCTGAAGGGCGCTGGCGTGTCAAATGTCAGCATAAACGGTGACAGAAAGTTGCGCCGCACGGCGGTATAGATGGATCGCCGTCCGCCGCCGTCCAGAGGCCCGCTCTTGCTCGGTCGGCCGCGACCGTCCATGAACGGCGTCAGGTGAATCGGAATCGATTCACCAAACAGAGTCGGGTCCAGATCTCCGGAGAGTGACAGTAACGCGTCGCGTATCGTTTCGCCTTCCAATCGCCTGGGCGGGATATGGTGCCACAGCAGGTTCTTTGGATCCGCCTTGATCGATTCCGCGACGGCGTGGCTGCTCATTTGATACGTGCGTGACAGGACGATGTAACGAATCATCCGTTTGATGCTGCGGCCTTCACTCATGAACTTCGTCGCCAGATGATCCAGCAACGCAGGATCCGTCGGTCGCTGCCCCAGCACACCAAAGTCATCCGTCGTGGGCACGATGCCGCGTCCCAACAAGTAGTGCCAGATTCGATTGGCGGCCACGCGAGCAGTCAACGGATTGCCGGGATCATTGATTTGGCCAGCTAATTCCAGGCGTCCGCTGCCCAACTTGATCTTCATCGGCTGATGGCCGGTCACGGCCGTCAGAAAATGACGCGGCTCAATATCTCCGGGCTTCGACGCATTCCCGCGAATCAAGACGTGGTCGTCTTCGCCGGTGCCATCCATCATCGTCATCGCAAGGCGTGAGCGAAGCATGATCCGCCCCTGCAGTTTTTCTCGCTCTTCCACCCAGGACCTGACGAGACCATTCGAATCCTCGTCAAGAATCCGGCGAGCCGCTGTCTCGTATCGGGCGACTGCATCGGCAGATTGTTTTGCACGCTGGCTTAATTGTTGTCGTGCCTGTGGCGAGGCACCCTGTACAACCAGCGAGACTTCAAGTTGAGTGTCCTTGTCAGGAGTAAATTCAAGATGCAATCGATGGCCGACATAGCGTCCGAGTTTCAATTCGGTCCACTCGTTGTCTGGTTTGATCGTTACGACCGTTTCGCCATGCAGCGGACCGGCGATCAAACGGTGTGAATCGACGCAGGCGACGACATGACCGGCGCCACGAACGCGACACGCGACGTCGCCGCTTGTCAGTGTGAACGTCGGCGTCCGTAATATTCGACCGCTACGTGGCAATTTGGCAAGCTTGCTGCGATTACTGTTTCCCTTCTCCGATACGGACTCCAGTCCATTCCAGATCGGATCACTGATCGCCGCATCTTCGGCGACAAATCTGATCGTTGGTTCGCCATCGACGAGTGTCCAATATGCCTCGCCGGTACGTTTGGGCCGTTTGCCAAACAGGTATCCATCCTGCAGGTATTGATCGATCGCAATGGCCCCGTAGTCGACTGCGATCAAAGCCGTTCCTTGTAAGCTGTCGGCGCCAGCCCTGGACTTTGTGTCGTTTGCGGCGGAGCCAGACACGTCCGTGCCCAGCGACGGCAGCTTCACCCCGCGTTTGTCAAGTTCACGTGCGATCGCTCGTTGATACTTCGCGTCCACACTGGCCAGTTCATCGGCCACATGTCGGTTGTGTTCGAGCGATTCAAAACGAACCTGTCGATAGTCGCTGCTTTGCAGAAAACCAGAAAGCGAATAATAATCTGCCGTCGAAATGGCATCGAATTTGTGATCGTGACAACGCGCGCACGAAACGGTGACTCCCAGAAACGTCTTGGACATCACATCAATCATGTTGTCAAAGCGATCGGCTTCGTCTTTGCGGATGTCGACTGGTGAATGCACCCATTCGCCCATGAACCAAAAACCAGTTCCCAGTATCGATTCGTTGAATTCGGCTTCAGGATTCAGCCGCGGCGTGCTCAGCAGATCGCCCGCGATATGCTCACGCACCAGTTGATCGTGCGGTACGTCGGCGTTGAGCGCTCGGATGATGTAATCGCGAAACTGAAACGCGTTGGGCGTGTCGTTGTCAAATTCGTGACCACG
>JAPYTO010000214.1 GCA_029941865.1 Fuerstiella sp.
CATGACATGTCACGTAGACGGGGCAATCTCGCACTAATTCGGTGTAAGTTCTAAGGATTCTGCCGGATGATCAGCGCGACCCACTGACACGGCAGGCGAAATTGGTCGTTCACGTCCGATACACCAACAGAAAACTCAGGGCTATTCTCTGCACATGATCTAAGAACGGGCGGTAGCCCCGGCAAACGGACACGAAGTTGTGTCTATTGACAGTTGCGATCGCTGCAGGCTTTTGTGACGATCGTCGGGCTGTCGACTCGCAACCCTTTCGTTGACATCCCGGCAACCAATAAGCTACGCCGGAAACATCACATCTCACGCAATGGGCCCACACAACCGATGTCCCGCACAATCGTCCTTGCCAGTCGCAACGTCAAGAAAACACACGAAGTCGCCGAACTGCTGGCTCCGGCGGGATTCACTGTCGTACCCGTGAGCGAATTCCCGAATGTTCCGGAAGTGGAAGAAGACGGCGACACGTTTGCCGCCAACGCCGCAAAGAAAGCGACCGAAGTTGCTGTGGCTTTGGGACAATGGGTCATCGGTGAAGACAGTGGTCTGCTGGTGGATGCTCTGAACGGCGCACCCGGAGTTTATTCGGCTCGTTACGGCGGCCCCAATGCCACGGACGACGAAAACAACAACAAACTGATTGCCGATCTGGTAAACGTGCCACAGGATCGACGTGGCGCGGGTTACGTGTGCAGCGTGGCGTTGTCGAATCCCTCAGGCGAAGTCAAAGTTGCGGTCGAGGGGACATGCCGCGGTCGCATTCTCAACGAAGCACGCGGATCCGGCGGGTTCGGCTACGACCCGTACTTTCTGATTCGCGAGTTTCACCGGACGTTTGGCGAACTCAGCCCACTGGTCAAACAAAAACTCAGCCACCGAGCTCGCGCGTTTTCCGAATTCATCCCGCTGTTGCTGAAGATCGCGGATGAGTTTCAGGAACAACCATCGTCATAGAAGCCGGTGCAACACTGATGTTTAGCGGACAGCACGGTGCCGGGTCGCCATCGCATTGGGCGGGTGTTTCGTCTGCCGCAGAACGTATTTCGATTTCACTGGCCGTAAAACGCTGCACGTCGCCGCGTTTGTCCCCAAATCCGAGCCGGGTGCGGAGCGCATGAATCAGAGTTGTGATGCGGCCGGCCTGGCGAAAAATGCGCACGTCCAGCAGGCCATCCTGGGGATCCGCCTGTGGCGAAAACGGCATCCGAAAACCATACGCCGGAATGTTGGTGACAATCACGTGTGTGCCCTCACCAAGCAGTTCGCCGTCCGGTGAATGCACCGAAAGCCTGGGAAAGGCGTATCCGCAGAAACTCTGCAGAATCGGTTTCACGTACGACAGATGACGAATGTTTCCCGTGCGCACCCGATGTAACCGCCGGACGACGTCGGCGTCGACACCGACACTCGTCATCAACAGAAAACGTTGATCGTCCGCAAACGCAGTGTCGAAACACGCCGTGGCCAGCTTGTGAACCAGCTGAGCCACCGATTCGCCACAACACGCAATCTGCAGATAGCGAGCCATCAGGTTCTCGGTTCCCAGCGGCAACGTGGCGATGGGAAAGTCTGAGTGGCGATTGGCCAGACCAGAGACAGTGCCGTCACCGCCGGCGGCCACCAGACACCGCAACTGCTGCTGCACCGCGCTGTGTGCAACAAACTGATCCAGTCGTTCCCGGCTGCCGAATAAGCGAACACGATAGCCCAGCCGGCGCAGTGCGCGAATCAGGATCACGATCTGCTTCGCACCACGTCCGGATCCGGATGTTGGATTTCGCTGTATCACAACGAGGTTGCGATCTGCAGAGTCGCTGCAGAAGTCCCGCGTGACGAATGTCCGTTCGTCATTCACAGTGCTACGAATCCTCACAAGTCGCACGGGCGGCAGACGAACCGTTGATGAGTTCTGGCAATTGCTGCAACGTTGACAGCTGCAACACACCGTCCGGCAGAGCCGTGTTTTCCGTGACTGACGGACTGCGACGAATCCATGCCGCCTTCATGCCCGCCGTGATGCCGCCCTGAACATCGTTAATCAGGTCGTCACCCACCATCAACGTTTGTCCGGCAGAAACTCCCAATTCCTGCGTCGCTGCCTGAAAAAACTCGGCCGCAGGTTTTCGCCAGCCGACGACCGAAGAAATGATTCGGCAGTCAATGTCAGCAATATGAGGCAGACCGTCGCACACGGAATGCAGTCGCAGATCAAAGTTGGACGCGATCGCCACTTTTAACCCAGCACGCTTCAGGTCGCTGACCAGCTCCGCCACATCCGAAAAACACTTCCAACTTTCAGGTCGCGCGAAATGGGCAAACAGATCGTCAAAGCAGGCCTGAAAGCCGTCGGAATCCGGACACAGCTCGCGAATCAGATGCGCCCAGAATTCATGCTCGGCCTGTTCGTTGGTCGATAGATCCTCGCCTGTGGACCGAGCGATCAAAGAGTCACGAATGACAGCACTGACCCGGTCAGGCTCAACATCGACACCACAGTGGCGCTGAATGGCACATCGATAGGCGTCTGCGACAGATGGCTCAGGATAGATCAGCGTCCCCACGGCATCAAAGACCACCGCAGAAACACCGTGTAATACGCTGGTTTCGCTGTTGATTGTTTTGTCGTGAACTGAGTTCGTCATTGCTCTGGCTATCTATTCCACGGATTGTGCCCAGCCCCCCCCCGAGCTTCCGCAATTAATCCATATTGACGCGAATGTCGCCCCTGAACTGTAATCCCCACCGCCCGTCGATCAACCACGGGCCGATAAGGACTGCCTACACGCCCTTCGTCAGCCAGAAAGATCGAAATGATTTGAACGGAATGGCGCCAGACACTGTTGCCCCAAAACGATGACCGGTGTGGCGTCGCACACTGGCATGCTTAAACCCTGAGGCCTGACCAACGACCGGTATCCGTTCCTTGAAATGATGAATACGTTTGATAAATATCTGCTGAAGCGTTTCCTGCACACATTCTTTGTGTTCTTTGTGGCGACGTACGGTTTGTACATCGTGGTTGATCTGTTTTCCAACATGAGAGACTTCCAGCGCTCAGCAGATGGCGGACTGGCTTTCGCGAAGTCGATTTTCAGCTACTACGGATACCACGCCTCTGAGTTTTTCGACCTGGCGGGTCCATTGCTTGTGGGGGTGTCAGCCATCACCGTGTTTGGATTGTTGGAGAAACACTCGGAATCACATCCTATTCTGGCGGCGGGTATCCCCGCGTTTCGTTTGCTGCGTCCGCTGCTGATTGGTGGAGCTTTGGTGAACCTGACTCTGATTCTGAATCAGGAACTAGTCATGCCCCGCCTGACCGTGGAATTGCAGACACGCAGAGGCGGTGACAGTGCCAAGAAACGCACCGTTGAGCCCGTGTATGACTATTCGAACTACGAAATGCACATCGACGGATCAGAAGTCATTATCGAGGAGCGGAGACTGGTGAGTCCGAGTTTCTATCTGCCCAGGGAACTGGCCGTGGAGCCATTTTCGCTGGAAGCCGAATCCGCCATCTTTATGCCCGCGTCGACCGACAGACAGGCTGGCTGGCTGGTGCAGAACCTGACCGGCCTGTGCGACGCTGATATGCTGACGGAAGAAGGTCGGACTCGAATTATTCCTCGTCCCAACGGCAAGGACGTGTTTATTGTCTCCAGCGTCAGCTTTGACCAGTTGTACAACCGAGGTCGAAATCTACGACTGCTGTCTTCCGCAGAACTGATCGAAAGAATTCGCAATCCGTCCACTGGCCCCGTGCCGGTGAAAGCTCAAACACTGGCGCTGCATTCGCGCATCACCCGACCGATCGTCTCACTGCTGGCAATCGCGATGGCATTGCCGCTGGTCATGCGACGTGAGTCTCAGAGTTTGATCATGAACATGACGGTGTGCGCCTTGGTTCTGGGTGTCTTCTTTATATTCGGGCAGGTCAGCCTGGTGCTTGGTGGCAGCGTGATTGGCGGGACATTGATTCCTATCGACCTGGCCGCATGGTGTCCCGTGATTATCACGGGCGGAGCCACTGTCTGGACATCCGGCTACGTGCAGACGTAGTAGGCTGTCCAGACCTCTGCAACAGTGAGCCGCACGGCGCTAGCCGCGGGTGAAAATATTGCCAATTACCGGCGGCTAGCGCCGAGCCGCTCACAGGAACAGACGTCTCCGGCCGTTCCTACTGCGTCGACTTCGGTTCAGCCTGCTTCGTGAAGACAAGAATGTGCTGACGCGGCAACACGTCGATTGTTTCGGCCCACTTCATATTGAATTCGGGCTGTTCAACTTCCGTCTTCGCCTGCTTCTGCGACATTTTGTGAACCAGCTTGATCGGTACGGTCGGATCTTCCATGCGGTATTCGACCAGGACGACCCTGCCCCCCGGTTTCATCGCCCTGCTGATTTCCTGCATCATCTCGTACGGAAATTCGAACTCGTGGTACACATCCACCATGATGGCCAGATCAACGGACCGCGGTGCCAGTGACGGCGCTTTTTGCGATCCTTTGATCGGGACGATATTCGTAACGCCTTTCTTACGGGCATTGTCCTGCAGAAGCAGAAGCATTTCGTCCTGCACATCAACGCCGATCACGTAGCCATCGGGCAGTACCTGTTCTGCCATCAGTACGCTGATGACGCCACTTCCCGCTCCGATATCGGCGACGATGTCGCCTGGTTTCAGCTTTAATGACTTGACCAGCAGCGTCAGTCGTTCTTCTTTTTCACGAGTGTCACGCTCCAGCCACGGTGCACCGAGGTAGCCCATCACGTGAGCGATCTCGCGGCCCATATAAAACTTGCCGATGCCGTTGGGGTCGTGATCAGCACGCTGTTCGTAACGCGGACCTGCGACACTGTTTTCCTGACCGTTTGCGCTGTCATCAACCCACAGCAGTGGACACAACAGCAAGCCGGCGATTGTAAATCTCATGTGAAGGTATCCTGAAAACAAACGTGTTGTTCGCTCCGAATCTGTCGATGTCCTGAAACCCCGCGTGGGACTGTGTCTTGCCGATCAGTGCACCGACTGTTCAGAGGCCGCAGGGACTGTCCTTGATGGTGGCAGCAACCGGGGTGATCAGTCGCACCATAACATGATCCGGTCGCGGAGCGAATCAGGAACGCGGGTTCTGATGGCATGTCGTGCCTGGGACTCGTGAGTTCGTGTGCTCAGATGACTGAGAATGATCAATTCATTTTCAAATCTGTCCGCTCGCTCCAGAATATCGTCCAGGTGCATGTGCCCGAATTTGTGGATCTTTTCCTTGCGGTGTTCCGGCCGAAAAAACGTCATTTCCGTGATCAGCACCTGAGCCTTCAGCACGTCCGGATGAGCATCCAGACCCGCAGGAGCCGTGTCGCCGGTGAAGGCGACCAGTGGTGTCAGCGTTTCCTGAGTTACCTCCGTCCCGGCCAGTCGGATGTCTCGAATTTCGTTGCCGGACAACCCGTGGTATTCAGGTTTCAATTTGCGTCGACAGTCGTACACCAGATACCCCAGCGACGGCACGGTGTGCTTCGTTTTGAAAACTCGCACCTTGTGCTCGCGGGAAAGTTCAATCAGATCGCCGTCTTTGACAGGCACGATTTCACAGTGCATACGACCACGGTCCAGCCGTTGCCATGCGTGTAACATCCGTTCGACGTTTTCGACAATTTCTGCCGGCAGATAAATCGTCGGTGGCTCCATCTTCATCATGCGGCGGCGAGCCACATACACGGGCATGGCGGCCAGATGGTCGAGATGTCCGTGAGTGACGAAAAACGTCTGTGTGCCCATGAACGACCACGGGCTGCCGCCCAGTTCAAAGCCAATTTTCAGTTCCGGAATCCGCCAATAACTCTGCACCGCTGCGCGCGAATAGCCTTCCACCGTGAGCGCTTTGTGTTTAACAGATTGAAGTGGCAGATTATCAAGCATCGTGCGTCGCAGAATTCGGTTCAGGGAGTATTCGTGCCGGCAAATGACCGACCGGCGGCCGGTTATAGACCCACTCTGGTGCGGAACGGTTCGTCAAAGCCGCAGACTGTAGAGGGAATCTGCAGCATGCTCCACCGTCGCTGCCCATTCGTGGGCCACTTGGCTTCATTTTGCCGGATTCCATACATGCGACGGGTTCAATATTTCCGTTTCCGGGTGGCGAATCCGAGAGGATTGGATTTTCTGAACAATTCAGGGAAGGTCCGACTGAGCCGTTTTTGTTCGCTCGGTATTGTGCCGCGGCGTCATCGCTGATTGTCTGTCGTTGAGAGTTACACTGTCCCGCAGTCAACTGTAACATCGTGTGGTCACGACACTGATTCATCCGGAGGAGTTTATGAAGTCTCATCAACAACGATTGCTGTGCGCGATTGTGACCACGATCGCTCTGTCCGAAACGGGGATCGGGGATGAATTCACACGAGTCTGGAATCTTGAGGAATTAAGCCGGACACCGGACATGAAATGGATCGATTCGGCAAGTCCGATTCGATCGCTGACCTACGAAGGTGAAGCGTTTGAAGGTCAAAGAACCAGTGTGTTCGCCTTTTACGCCACACCGGGGACCATCAAGCGGGATACCAGCAACGACAGAAACCTGTCCGCGGTCGTGCTTATCCACGGTGGCGGCGGGACGGCCTATGCGGATTGGGTCTGGTTGTGGGCACAGCGAGGTTACGCAGCGATTGCTATGGATCTGTCTGGTCGGCGGCCGGACGCTCCCGTTTTTCAAGACGGCGAACTGGTGTCGAACCTGCGCGTAAATCGAACTCGCCTTGATGACGGGGGCCCGGAACATGGACATCCGCAGAAATTCGACAGCGTTGGCGGCGACATCGACGACGACTGGCCGTACCACGCCGTTGCCAGTGTTGTCCGAGCTCATTCACTGATCCGCAGCTTTGCCGAAGTCGATCCCAAGCGCACGGCTGTCACCGGCATCAGTTGGGGCGGCTACACAACGTGCCTTGTCGCTTCGGTGGATCATCGTTTCAAAGCGGCCGTCCCGGTTTATGGCTGCGGGTTTTTGTACGACGGCGAATCCGTGCAAAGGCCGGCCATCGATGCGCTGGACGAAGCCAGACGCAAACTGTGGATCCGCCGCTATGATCCGTCCAGTCATCTGGCTAACTGTCGTGTACCAATCCTGTTCGTCAACGGAACCAACGACAAACATTATCCGCTGCGCAGCTATTCGCGGAGTTTTCAGTTGGTTCCGGGACCGAAGCAGATTCGCATTCAGGTCCGCATGGGGCACAGTCATCCGACCGGCTGGCAGCCAGCGGAAATCGGTCTGTTCATCGACAGTCACGTACGCGGTGCAGCGGCGTTGCCGATTCTGGGCGTCCCGCAACTGAACGCCGGCGTGGCCTCGGTCAGCTATCAAGCAGATGTTCCTCTAAAATCAGCGTCGCTGCACTACACAACGAGTGCCGGACCATTGGTTGACCGCTCATGGAAAACCGTGTCAGCAACGTTTGATGAAAACACGCTCACTGCCCCTGTTGTACCGGATGACGCAACCATCTGGTTTATGTCTGCCACGGATCAACGCAGTGCCATGACATCGACGGACGTGGTGTTTACGAAGGCCGACTGAATTGTGGGGACGGCGCGACCTGACACAAGGCCGCTATGCCGTTCTCATGCTTTCTGTGAATCACGCACGGTACCGAAACACGATCGGCTGATTCAGAAACCTCAGGGCCGGTGTGCCAAACCTTCTTATAACAACGCTGAGCAGTTCCTTCGCTTTGATGACGAGTGTCAACGAAAGCGGAATCGCGGCTCCGACAATCGCCGCTGTGAGCGAAAGCCTGATCGGAGCTGTTCCGCTGCCAATGATCGCTTTCACAATGAACATCGTCAGCACGGACAGGATACAGATCGTGGACCCCTTGCGCAGCTGTCGTTTAATCAACGCGACGTAAAGTCCTCGATGCCATGCGCACCAGCCGACACGGCGGTCATTCCGACCAACGTCGAGACTTGCCCGCTACCAGCTCCGTAAGTCTTCCACGCGACGATCCACAACGAAAACCCCACGGGCGCGGCCAGGAACCAGGTCAGCAGGAACGTTTGTAAACCCATTTCTCCGGGGCGCAGCATCCACAACGCCATCAATACCAGAATTGGCAGGATCAGCGGGACGACATAGAACGAACGGCTCCAGATGTTACGTAACAGGCGCGTCCACAGAGGCTGAGGTTCCCTGCGAACGGCCGCGTATTTCTGTTGCAACCGGTCAATGCTTGCCGCTCGGGCTGCAGCCAATGCCTGGTCACGCTGAGCGTCGTGGGAGCGGTCGAACTCGACCGCAGCTTCTTCAAATCACATTCCCGCGTCGACCTGCGGAAAACCGTTTCCAGCGACAACGAATAACACAACAGAGCATAATACTGGTCTCATGAAATGTCTCCCGGTAGCGATGACCCTTTGATCCATCAGGGCGGCCTGTGGGCTGGAGCACGCGTCACCGAAGTGTGGCGACTGTCGCCGACGTTCAGCTGCGAAATTACTCGCCGGACCCACTATACGTCCGCGCGACACGCACTGGTATTGAGTCGGAACTCGGTGGGAAATGTCTGGCAATCGCAAAAAGTTTCACAGATGGCGCAGGGGGAATCCGTTACTGCGGAAGGTGAAGCCGAAATCGAACGCTCTTGCAGCCTTTCCCCATTCATCGGATGTGCCCACCCCTGCTTTTTGGCGTTGCGACAGAAGCCATTCTACCGCGTGGATTCGTGCCGTCGGTTGGTCACGTCATGGTAGGGATCACGAGAGCCCGAAAAAAAATCCGGAACGACGGGGTTGACAGAACAGGGCGCCGCTATGAAAAAAGGGTCAGGGGCGCTTCTGCAGCAGGGACGTTAACGAACTGCCTGACAAGTCATTCGCAAACTGCTCGCACATCGGACGCACGGACGCGTCCGGCGAGCTCTTTTGTTTTGCTCATTCGCACGCCGCGAAGAACGAAAAACACTGCCCGGCCGAGCCCATTAACGCGATCCATTGGTTCGTCTCTGCGACGAATCAGCGCTGTGCCACGGCTTTGACGGACGTCCTGTGTACGAAGGGCGACCGACCGAGCAAGACCTTTTCTGCCCGGTGCACAACCGCACTTGACAGTTGCGCGTCCCGGTACGTTGCTCGGTCAGTCCCCATCGAAGCCTGCAAGCAGGAATAAAAGACGGCCCGCGCAATGAGGAACGGCAGAGCGGGATTTGCCCCAGAGACCAGAGTTTTCAGAATTGCCCCCGTCGTTTCGTCAGTGTTTGGCGGTGTTCGTCTGAGTTGACAAAACACATTCATCGTTGCCAATAGGGGGCGAGCGGATCGTTGACTGATGCACACTTAGAGCAGTTTACTTTTTGTCGTAGCGGAAGCCGCCAGGGCTTTCGACCTGTCACTGCCGAAATTCCTGGCGAATTCCGCTACAGAACGACCGCGTGATTTTGAAAAATGCTGTAACACCGCCACGTGCGTTTGTGAGTTGAAAATGCCGCCAATCAGAACGCACCTTCGGCGCAAATGTCGTGGCGTTGTTCGTGCCTTGTTTTATGGGGCTCAATCAGTCATCTTGTGGGTTCTCACAGATCCTGTGATCCAGACGCCGCAAATCCTCGTTCGGCACATGCTTCTTTCGGCCAAAAATTCACTGACCTCGGTTTCACGAGTCTTCATTGAACCAGACCTTACCTGACACAAACAGACCAGTCCTGTCCACCGGCATCGAGTGGGTCGTGGATGCGTATGGATGCGATGCGTGGAAACTCACGCAAAAACAGATTCTGACGGCAGTTTGTGAGGAGGTGATTTCTGAACTTCAGCTCTCCGTCATGGGAACGCCACAATGGCATCAGTTTCCTGGTCCGGCGGGTGTCACAGGTCTTTATCTGCTGAGCGAATCTCATCTTGCCTGCCACACTTATCCGGAACATCGCTTGCTGACTCTGAATCTGTACTGCTGTCGCAAACGGTCCGACTGGGACTGGGAACACCAGCTGATGACCCGCGTTGAGTGTGAACGGGTGATCGTCAGAAAATTCGCCAGGGGCACGGCATTGCAGGACCCGTCAGACACGGAGGACCTGTCTTGAAGGCAAGAGTTGCCAATTGTCCATCGTGTGGCGGTCCAGTGGAGTTTCACACGAAATCGTCGCTGGTCACAATCTGCGACTTTTGCCAGTGCGTCGTCGCCCGAGCCGATAAGTCAGTTGAAGACCACGGGCGGGTTGCGGACCTGGCTCTCACCGTTTCAGTGCTGTTCCGCGGAGCTACAGGAAAAATCCGTGGCAAGAACTTTGAGGTCACCGGCAGAGTTCAATATCAGCACCCCGCGGGCGGCGTCTGGGACGAATGGTATCTACTGTTTTCCAATGGTCGCTGGGGCTGGCTGGCAGAAGCGGAAGGCCGCTACTATCTGACATTCGAAAAAAAGGTTACCAGCACGGCAGAGTTGCCCCCGTTTGACACATTAGAGCCCGCGCAGAAAATCAAACTTGGTCCCAGTACGCAGATGACAGTTGTTGAGGTTGGAACTGCAGAAGCGAAGGCTGCGGAAGGGGAAATTCCGTGGGCCTTTCGTGTTGGAGCTCCGCATCAGTTTGCGGACCTGCAGGGCTCTGACGGAAAATTCGGTAGTATCGAGTATTCTGACGAACAACCACGACTCTTCCTTGGCACAGAAGTCACCCTGGACGATCTGCATGTGGCGAATGAAGAGTGGCGTGCCGCCATGGGAGACGGAACGGCTGACGCCCGAGTGGAAGCCTTGTCGGTCAACTGCCCCAATTGCGCCGGAGCACTGACACTGCATGCACCGGACGACACACTTCGCGTCAGCTGTCCCAGTTGCTCGTCGCTGCTGGACTGTAACGACGGAAAGCTGGAATACCTGAAGACGCTGAAAACACGTCGCATAAAACCCGCCATTCCCCTGGGACAGACCGGTACCCTGGATGGCGTCGACTACACGGTGATAGGGTTTGTGGAGCGATTTGCTCGCTATCAGGGGCGCGATTATCCATGGACGGAATACCTGCTCAAAAGATCAAAAGGCGGATACCGCTGGCTTGTTCGCAGCAAAAAACACTGGTCCTTTGCCGAACCCATTTCACCGAGTGATGTTCATGAATCTGCTCGATCGGCGGACTTCAAAGGACAATCGTTTCGGGTTTTTGACCGTGGCGAGGCAACTGTCCGCCATGTGCTGGGAGAATTCTACTGGAAGGTCGAGGTAGGTGAGAAGGCTCAAACCTCTGACTATATCGCTCCTCCGCAGATGATTTCCCTGGAATTTTCAGGCACAGAAAAATCCAAAGAGATCAACGCCACACTTGCTACGTACAAGTCGCCGGAAGAAATCGAATCAGCGTTTCATATAAAAGAATTGGCACGGGGCTGGAGCGTAAGTCCCGTGCAGCCATCACCACGGGTGGGTGATGTGCTAAAACTCTGGCTGGGTTTCCTGGGGATTCTGCTGCTCCTGAAAATACTGTTCTCACAGGTGCTGACTGCCGGTTCGGACACAGGACTCTTTATCCTGAGTCTTGTGCTCGCTTCCATCGTTCCGATTGGAGTCCTGGTACACAAATACTCCTTCGAAGTGAGTCGGTGGAAGGACAGCGACTACAGTCCCTACCAAACCGATTAGACAATAATCAGTTATACGTAAATGAGATGGTCACACATATTCAGAAGACAAGGCTGACAGATGGTTCCTGACTTTAAATCAACAGTTGTGCGAATATATCTGGCGGTCGGCCTTGGTGTTTGTTTGCTATTTGTCACCGGCGCGATCGCCGGATGGAAAACGCCAGAAATGAACTTCTCTTCGGGTGGACATTCCAGCGGTGGATATCACAGCGGTCGTAGTTCGGGAGGCTTTTGGGGATCAGGAAAATGATGAGTAACTTAACAAATGTAGTCGTACCTGGATTTCTGGCTCAGGTTAATGCCACAATGAGTGACAGCGTCAGTGTGCTGGTGGAACATCTGATTGCGGCAGTCGTGTTTTCGGCGCTCGGAATCATTGTGCTTGCCATCTGCTTCTGGCTGATGGAGAAGCTGACACCGTTTTCGATGGT
>JAPYTO010000215.1 GCA_029941865.1 Fuerstiella sp.
CAGTCGCGATGACTTCATCAGACGACGTGCACGGTCTGGTACCTGGAGGGCAATTAGGGTTTCTGCACTCGGGCAGCACGGGCGACTCGGCCCAGTGAGTCGACGAAGATCAGGTCAGTAGCCGACACTGACCGAATGGAAAAAGAAAACAACCGATTGACGCGAGCGATTTCGACGGACCTTGTCACGTGAGCGGTCAGCTGACCGTTCTTGACGCTCCAGGTTCCGCCGGAGATCGGTGTTTGGACAAACGATTTGTGAAACAGCCTGAGTTCCTGATATTCGCGGACGGTACTGACTGTTCCATTCGATCTAAACGTGATGAACAGGAAACCTGCGTTGTCATTGAGTCTCCATGTTCCCGCGAGCATTTTTGTGATCTGGGCATCTGTCAGGCCCTGGAGTGCAGCAGTCGGTTTAGGCTTTGTTGCCGCGGTTACGGCTGGGGCCTTTGCAGCGGGTCTCTTTGCGGTGGTCCGCTTTAGCACCATCATCATCCTGTTTGAATCGGCTTCGGCAGAGAAGTCGTCCGGGCGATCGGCTTCGTCGGGGTCCGCAAGGCAGATGACCAGCTTGCCGGTATCGAACTGATAGATTCCCCAGCTGTCCTTGCCCTGTGATGCGGTGATCTCGATTCGTTTTGGGTATTTCGTGGGCTCAATTCTGAAGACTTTTGAGTGTTGTTTACCATCCTGAGGTGACCGGAAAATGATCGCATTTCCAATGATTTCCGCACGCCCTCCGGACGGCAGCAATTCGCGAATCTTCTCTTTTGCGATCACCTTTCCGTTTTCGATCAGGTCCGTCACCTCCCAGTGCCCCTGAAACTTCTTAAGCTCCGGATCCTCGTCCGCGCCGAAAGACAGGGGACCAATGCTGAGAGCTGCGACAAGACAGAGAATCGTCTTCGCATAACGTCGTGAATTGTTTCGAGATTGGTCCATGTGAGGTCTCCGTTCCCTGTTTAGTGACGGGCGGCGTTGCCCTGCGACAGTTGTGAAAGTCATAAGTCAGCGAGTGTAGCAAATCGGTGACGCATCCGCCCGCTGCGTGATTCACGAATGCTGCCACGCGGGTACCCTGACCCTGATGAATCTGGGTGCAAGGCTGCGTCGTTGTGATTGTTGGGCAGGTGTCCTAACATGAAACGAATATCGCTTCGTGTACCAGCGTGAGAACTCCGCAGAATCAGCAGGACAACTCATTCAGCGTGAATCAGGAGCGCGCCTGCAGGCTGACACGACTTGAACGTTCGTCGTCACCACAGGTGGATACATTCCGATGCCGCTGAGTCCACTGTTCTGTGAATCACCCCCTTCTTCAAAATAGTCATGGCACGCGACCAGAGGTCGTTCAGGACGACGTCTTCCCGGAAGGCATCGTTTCCATGGACTATGCGGAAGAGGCGCGCAATCTGTTGGTCGGAACGGCGACCGGACACCTGGTGTTGCTGAATCAGTCCGGCGAACAGCTGAAACGCGAACGTGGCTACGACGACATTCGTTCCGTCGTTTGGTCTGACACGGGAAACTTCGGCGCCGTGGCGCTCGCGGGCGGGCGGCTCGTCTGTTTCGATGATCAGTTGAAGAAACGCTGGGAGGTCGACTTGACGGGTGAGATCCGCGGACTGGCAATCACTCCGTTTGGCAGCCACATCGCCGTGAGTTCGGATTCGTCACAGACCCACATCGTTGCCATCGACAAGAAGGAAGTCGCCAAATTCGACACGCCTCGGCCACTCGATTTTCTCCACTTTCTGCATGAGAAACCGATGTTGATCGGGGCCGCTGAATTCGGTCATCTGTCCTGTCACCAGTTGGACGGTCACGAAGAATGGAATGAGCGAATCATGAACAACGTGGGCAATATGGCCGTTTCCGGCTGCGGAAAACGGATTCTGCTGGCCGCCTTCAACCACGGAATTCAGGTCTTAACCGGACGGGGACAGCAAAAAGGGTCATTCATGGTGGACGGGATCCCCAATGCCGTCGCCGCCTCCAGTACTCGCAAGCGTCTGGCCGCTACCACTTTGGAGGATCGCATTTACTGGTTGAACTTTGAGGGTGAACTTCTGTGGGCCTGTGATTTGTCACGTGATCCGGCGAAATGCATGTGTGTGGATCCGATGGGCGAACGGTTGTTTGTGGCCACCCAATCCGGACGATTGCTGCAACTCTTTTGGTAGCGTCTGCCGCGTCGAATTGACACGTCGGCCCACATTCCCAAATCAAACGTGCAAATTGCCTGTTCGAATCCAGCTGCAGGAAAGCGGGAAGTTCCGTGCGGCTTAGAAACGCGAACATTGATTCCGCTTCGCAGCGCTGTAGAATCCGTCAAGTATCCGTGAAATTGGCCCCCGCCTGCATTCTGCAAATCTGCCAATCCGTGGAAACTTCACGTTTCGATGTGATATAATTCGCCTTCCAGCGCGTTAGTCTGGTACCTCCCACAAATTTCTGGAGTTCCAGTAATGTTTGCTCTGCTGTTGTCCACCGTGTCCGTGAATACTCTTGCCTTCGGCTTCGGGCCAATGGAACTCAGCATTGTTGCCGGTATTGTGCTGCTTCTGTTTGGCAATCGTCTTCCCGGTGCCGCCAAGTCCCTGGGCCAGAGTTTTTCGGCCTTCAAGAAGGGAATCAAGGAGGGTTCGGAGGACGAGGAGGGAGACGAAGATGACAAGCTGGATTCGAAAGACTGACACAACTGGTTTTTATCGATGTGGAGATTCCAAACGTACGGGATCTTTGCGACGGCAACTTGAGACCGTGTTGCCGTCAAACGAGTCTCCAAAGTTCACTTCGACTGACTTAGAGCGTTGCCATGTTTCTGCCTGAATTACTCGTCAGCATCACAAACGAACTTCCTGCCCTGGCTTTCTGGAGTCCCGGTCCGCAGGAAATGGTGGTCGTGGGAGTCATCGCGCTGCTGCTGTTTGGAAAACGGCTGCCAGAAGTTGCGAAAAACCTTGGCAAGAGTTTCTCTGAATTCAAGAAGGGCGTGCAGGGCTTCCAGGACGAAGTTCGCAGGGAAACGGACGACACAAAACGGTCAATCGACTATACACCGCCCTCGACATCCAGTTCTGCCGACCGTCCCGTTGCAGATACTGACTCCGAAAAAGAAGACGACGAGTTTGCGGCGCCTCGGTTTGAAATTGAGGACTGACCGGACACAGTGGTGACCTGTTGTCGTCACTGTACTCCCGTCCATGCGAACACGCATCGCGCTGATTCTGCCAATGTTCGAATGGAATCCGTCAACCATCCTTGTTGCTTCCGCCGTGGGTGGTGTCGTTGGTTTCCTGTCCGGTCTGTTTGGCGTCGGTGGCGGTTTTCTGCTGGTACCGATACTGAACGCATTGCTTGGCGTTCCCATGTCGATCGCCGTTGGGTCGACCGCCTGTTACACACTGGGGCCGGCCACAACGGCCATGCTGGCGCGGAAGCCTCGATCAGGCTTTCTTGAACTGCCTTTGATTCTGAGCGGTGGGTTGTTTGCCGGCGTTTGGACGGGGACACGTGTCCTGGGCTGGTTGCAGGATACCGAGGCGATCCGGATTCTGGGCCGATCTCTACCGGCAGTCGATTTGATTGTGCTGCTCAGCTATGCCGTGTTGATGATCGGAATTGCTGCAATGTCCCTGATGGATGCGTTCAGTGCTCAGCCGGCGACCGGAGTGCGGCGGCGCGGACTGCTGACGTCCGTGGCCCTGCCGCCCAAGGCGGAAATTCCCGACCTTCGTCCGGGCGTATACTCGATACCGCTGCTGGCATGGACCGGACTTATTGTCGGATTCCTGTCAGGTTTTCTGGGCATGAGCGGCGGACTGGTCCTGGTGCCCGCCGCCATTTACCTGTTGGGTCTGCGAGTTCATGACGCCACCACGGTCACAATCGTCATTGTCTGGCTGGTATCGATCCAGTCGACGTTTATGCACACGATGCAGAACAACGTTTCGCTGCATCTGGTGGTGGCATTGCTGCTGTGCGGGACGATTGGTGCCAACATCGGTAGCCACGTGGGCATGCGGTGGCACGGTTCCAGGCTGAAACTGGGGTTTGGCCTGATGGTGCTTTCGGCAGCTGCAATCGTGATCGCAAAGCTGTGCGCACTGTGGGTTAAGGCGGGCTGAGTCACGCCTCTCAGCGGGATGTCGTCATGCGTGGTTGTGAAGTTGGGCCGTTGTGAAGCTTGGGACCATTGTCCCGAGCGGAGTTAAACTACCGGACAGGGATGATGGTCCTCTGCTGCGGTCGAAAACCACAATCCGTGACTGCACCGTTCTCAACACGCGACTGGTAAGGCGAGCGGGGGACGTAAGTCCCCTGATTCATGCGCAGGTTCGATGCGAAAGTCACCGGAACTCCATACACGGCGCTTTCATTCGTGACACTGGAAACGACCGAAAAAAAGAAGCCCCGAATCAGGGCACTGACGTACCCCGCTCGCCCGCGCCAAATGCAGGTGGCCGGTGACTTGTCTTCGTCGAGACGCCCCGGACACAGGCGCCACCAACGCCGCGCCACTTCTGTGTCTGACCAATCGCCCACAAAATTGATCTCATCCTCCGGACAACTCTCAGAGCGGCTCAAACGTCCCATCGCGAAACCTATCTGCTTCAATAATGAAAATACAACTTGCCCGGAATAGCAGGTCGACGCGGACCGTCAACGACAGTTGGGTGGCACTTGTGACTCCACCGCTTGTGACTCCACTCAATTCCAGATTCTCGAGGTTCAGAAACAGGCTTCGCGAAATCTGATCTTCCGGAGGGACCGTTCGGGTGCTTTGTCATCTCTTTGATGATAGATGGTCCCCATGCCAGCAGATTCAGTTCCCGTCCTCCATCATCGACAATATCATCCCGCAGAGATCCATCCTGGTTACGGACAGTCACCCGGCAGTCAGGAGACGTGGCGTCGAAATTGAGAACGTCGTCTGTTATTCAATGGCTCTGTGGTGCTCTGGCTTCAGACGGCCCGCCAGTTTCGTATAGCTTGCCACCACGTCAATCAACTTCTTTCGGTCAATCGGTTTGGTAAGGTAGTCGTCACATCCGGCATCGAGACACTTTTGACGGTCACCTGCCATCGCGTGAGCCGTCAGGGCGATGATGGGGACGCTGTAACCGGCATCCCGCAGTTGACGCGTCGCAGCGTATCCGTCCAGAACGGGCATCTGCATGTCCATCACAATCACATCAAATGGTCGATTCTCTTCCCTCGCTACGGTCGCCAGGTCGAATGCGACCTGCCCATTGTCGGCGAGAGTGACCACTGCTCCCGCCTTCTTGAGCAGAAATGAGATGAGCCGCTGGTTGTCCGACCCATCTTCGGCGAACAGGATTCGAAGGTGTTGAAGCGGAACCTGCGTTTCGTCAATCGCTTCCGTTCGCGTCGTCTTCGCGCCCGGATCGACAGGACCGTTAATCATTCGCACGTCATCCAATAGACCAGTGGAAACCGAGACTGAAAACGTGCTTCCCTTTCCGAGCGTACTGGACACAGAAATCGTGCCGCCAAGGAGTTCCACCAGTCGCCTGCTGATTGTAAGTCCGATTCCGGTTCCCCCAAATTTTCGAGTCGGCGCGCCATCCGCTTGTGTGAACGCCAGGAAGATCATCTCCATTTGCTCTTTGGCAATGCCGATGCCGGTGTCGATGATGTCAAACTGCAATCTCGGTTTCTCACCCGGTTCTTTCAACAGTCGAGTAACAATCGTGATCGATCCGGTTTCCGTGAACTTGATGGCATTGCCCACCATGTTAATGAGAATTTGACGCAACCGAGCCGGATCACTCTGGATCGTCGCTGGGACAGGGCCATCAAAACGGACTTCCAGCGGCAGATTCTTAGCTGTCGCCTGTCGGGGCACCAAAGGGCATATGCTACCCCTAAGATCGAACGAGGAGCGTCTGTACGGACAAGCTATTTTCCGCAATAACTGCGGTTAACCACGGATAGCTTGTATACGGCGACGGGCAAAGTTTAGCGGGGAAATTGCGCAGTGGCTATGTGTACTAATGTTCAGTATTGGCGGTCGCCTACACCTGAAACTCGTGCGTGTCGCCCAGACGAATATTTCTGTTTACCAGTCCCTGCTCATGGAAGAAGCAACCCTGTAAAGAAGACCGAAACGCGGAGTACAGTCCTGCTGGCTCATTATCTCAGATGCCTGCGGCTGCCTGCCATTCTGGAGGAACGGAATCTGCTGCGGGTTCGTAAACAGCTGGCAAAACTCGACCTGCTGATTCTGGATGGGGATACGTGCCTGCCAGGAAGATCGTTTCGGAGTTGCTGTTCGACGTAATCAGCACGGCCTGTGAGCGACAATGCCTGATTGTGACCACGAATCTGCCGTTCGAAAACCGGACCGGGGTCCTCAGCAACGAGCGGCTCACTGGGGCAATCCTGGAACGTCTCACTCACCGCAGTCATATCCTTGAAGCCTCTGGCGAAAGCCTCAACGGCTTGGTCGTGAGGCGCCAATCACGGTCCAGCGAGGGACTTTTCCAACCAGATCGCTGTACGATTCACCCGCCAATCGCCCCACTTTCTCACCGCTGCACACAGTGGCTACGCCGTTTTCGTCTCTTGCTCGGCTTTGACGACCATCCGCATCAGTTCTGCAAACGACGAAACATCAAGCTTTCGAAATATCCGACGACGACGATCTTCAACGGTTCGCAATCCAATGTCGAGTCCAATGGCGACCTGTTTGTTGGACTGCCCCTTTGCGATCAACTTCAACACGATCTGTTCGTCGGCCGTCAAGGATGCCAAGGCAGAATTGTCGAGCTCCTTCTGTTGTGTGGCCAGCCTCAGAGTGTTGTTCTTGCTTAACGCGACGTTGATTGCCTGCCATAGCTCGCGCTCCTGGCAAGACTTTTCGAGAAACGAGATGGCCCCGCATTGCACGGCCCTCACCGCATCAGGAATCGAAGCGTAGGCAGTAATCACGACAATCTGCAGGGCGGTTTCACTCCCGGCGAGTATCTCTAACAGATCGAGGCCGCTCAGTCCCAACATCCGCAAGTCCGTCACGACACAGCCGGGACGATTCAACAGATCAGCGGCGAGAAACAGTTCAGCCGACTCAAAACACTCAGTGCGAACATTCATTGACTGAACCAGTGCACCAATCGATAGACGGGTATTCACATCGTCGTCGATGATAAAGACAGTCGGCTCGTCCATGGTCTACTGGTCCTGAAAAACAGGTAACGTAAAGTGGAAGATGGTCCCATTGTGTGGGGTGATGTGAACCAGATGTTTCCGTTGTGCTGACTGACGATTTCCTTTGTGATCGACATGCCAATGCCCATTCCTGTGGCCTTCGTGGTAAAGAACGGCTGGAACAAATGGTCCTGTGCCTCTTTTGAAACGCCGCTGCCATTGTCTTCAACAGCAATCTCGACCATGTTTTCTACGATGGCCGCCCGAATCTGAATACGGCGATTTCCTGCACTTTGCGCGTCCAGTGCTTCACAGGAGTTGAGAATGAAATTGACGAGAATCTGTTGTAATTGCACCGGGTCGGCAAAGGCCGTCACTTTCAGTGTGATGTCACAATCGATTGTGACACAGTGCTTGCGAATCTCGAAGGCAAGCAGTCTCAACACATCTTTAATCGTTGGGCCTATCGCGACCGCAATTTGTCGAATCTCCTGACGTTTCAGGAAACCACGAAGCCGTGACACAGTCTCCTGAGCTGTTGCAGCGACTTGCGTGATTCGGTCAATGTAGTCTTTGACTTCCGTCGATCCCTCGAACTCTTTGCCTTTGAGCGTTCTTCGGCAGGCTCCGGAGAAGTTGGAAACCTGAAACAGCGGTTGGGAGATTTCGTGAACAATTCCACTGGAAAGTCCCTCGATCGACGCGACCCGACTTGCATGAGCGAATGTGGCTCGATGATGGCGCAGCGTTTCCAACGCCTTGTGGCGTTCGATCTCCGCTCCACATCTGGTGGCTAGCAAAGTGAAAAGCGTTTCAATATCCAGCGAATCGGAAAACGCGTGCTCAGCCATGGCACACAGCACACCGAGCGGCTTCCCGGCCGACGAGAATATGGTCGCACCGGCGTAAAACTGAAAGTGACTGGTTCTTAGAAACTCATTTCCCTGGAACTCTTCCCACAGCCTTCCCGAATAGATCTGGAAGGTCTTGCCAATCAATCTCTCGCAAGGGCCTCCTGTCATACTGTAAAGTGTCCCACCAATCGGGTCCCCGCCACGATGGCATACAACTGTGTGGAGCTTCTGCTGGTTATCTTCGAGCAGTTCGCTGACGTGAGCATAGGCCATGCCGAGCGATTCTGTCAGTAGTTTGGTGACACACTCTATGAACTCATTGCCGGTGGTTTCGGACATAACCGAGACCAGGGCATCGATTGTTTCCTCCGCCCGCTTGCGCACGGTGATGTCGTGTACCGACCCCACCAAGTGAGTGCAGTTCCCCTCGGCATCAGTCACAGGGGCTATGCTTACGACACCCGTTCTCAAGCCTGTCGGATAGTGGGAGGCTTCTTCCCAGGAAATAACTTTTTTCTTCTGTATCGATTCTTTGTATTTGGATTCCACCAACTTCAGCGACGCTACTGGGATAACCTCGCTGATGGTTTTGCCAATAATTTGGTCCTCGGTCAAACCGGTGGATTGTAGAAAAGCGGCATTCACCGTGAGGAATCTGTAATTCGGTCCCGGTTCCACTTTTAAGTGAAAGAGGACGTCTGCTGTCGAATCGTAAATAAGCCTTAACTGCTGCTCCCGCAGTTGGAGTTGTTCCTCCGCCCGCTTGTGATCGGTGATGTCGGTAACGGTCAGACGCTGCATCAAACCTGTCCCTTCTCCCCGGCGGGACAGAAGGTGCCCGCAGGACGGATTCGGGGGTTTTCCGCTTTGAGCTTTCGATTCACGAGTCAAGTGCCGGCGCTGTTTTCAAGTCGCGAACGCGACTCTGAGCACTCGTGAAGTCAAAGCCTTCGATCGTCTTTTCCGCAGGACGTCGTTCTTACCGTCCTGCTGTTGCTGCGCAACACGCGACTGGTAAGGCGAGCGGGGGACGTAAGTCCCCTGATTCATGCGCAGGTGCGATGCGAAAGTCACCAGAACTCCATTCACGGCGCTTTCATTCGTGACACAGGAAACGACGGAAAAAAGGAAGCCCCGAATCAGGGCACTGAGGTACTCCGCTCGCCCGCGCCAAACGCAGGTGGTCGGTGACTTGTCTTCGTCGCTGGGCACAGGTCTCCTGACCTCGCCCATGTGCTGACCGTAGGTCTCCAACGACGACGGGGTATCGGTGCGGCCGGGGAGACCTTCGGTCAATGCCGGTGCGGGGTCGGGAGACCCGCGCACAGCAAGGAAATCGAACTGCGCCACCGCTGCATTATCACCCCCAACGATCACCAGAAAATTCTTCTCGACCACCTCGGACTGCAGGCTGCCAGGTATCAACCGATCACAAATGTAGTGAGAGAATTGCTCATCAAACCAATGAAAACGTTGCACAGCCGCATTCTACTTGTGAAGTTGGGTTAGATTGCGATAATTTGACTCGTTCAGTGGTACCTGAAATCGGGAAGCGTCCTGCGTGAAACGGACGTCACCACCGACAGGACTTGCGGGTCCGTTGTCTCGGGTGACCGTCGTTTTCGCACGGATGCCTAATGCCGTTCGGTTGCGTCAGCACGACGACGAGGAGTAACGCGTCCGTGCCGAAATGGGCAAGTTCGGGGTGAGATCAGGGAAAGGTGACTTTCCCCGTAGATTCTTCGAGATACGAAGGTCAGGCTGATCGGTGCGATTATGGAAGGGCGAGAACAGGAGCCCCGTGTGTTGAGAAACTCTGCCTGCCTCAGTTCCCCAATCAATCGAGCCTGGATCCTTCTTACATTCTGTATTCTGGCCTCGCTACCAGAAAAGGCTCTCTCCCAGGACGAGCGGCAGTCGTCTGTAACAACATCCGACCGTCCTGCGATAAGTGCGATTTTCGATGATGGGCACATCGCTGATGCCGCATTGTCAATTCATCAACGTGCGGCGGAAATGCCGATCGAACAACGGTATCGGTACCTTTCCGAATGGGTTCTTCCAGGTCCGGGTCACGGCACGATTCGCACAGCTCTGGACTTCACGCCAACTCAGCCGGTGCGTGGCAAAGAACGGATGGACGTCGATCGTTTGAAGATCGCCGAACAGTCCGGTCAATCGCGCGTTCAAATCGGTGGCCGGTTGGTATCTCCGGCGATCGATCTTGTTGAAGCGGCGCTGGAACTGGGTCGACTGGACGTGGTTCGGCAACGCGTGGAACAGGGGAAAGCTTCCGCGTCCTGCGTTGGCCGACGAGCAGCAGCAACGCGCACGATTGGCGATACTCGTGATCGTCGACGTCGCACTCAAGGATTTCGCCGCGGCGAATCGCAATCTCGACTTATTGGAAAGAGTCTTGCAAGACTCAGACCATCCGGGATTCGCTGGGCAGTGGCCCGAAACACTTGTGATCTCAGAAAGCATTCGGCATCCCGAAATGCGTGAGGGCGCGCTTGATCTGGTTTCTCGCGTTCTGCGTCAATTGAGAGACAAGCAGATAACAGGCTCGGCCGTCTGGGAGCGGTTCATAGGATCACTGAACGGACAGCTTGAGCGCGTAACGCATTCTCCGACGGCAGAAACGTCCGGTCAGGCATTCCGCGAATTTCCGGTTCTGAAGAATTGGTCATCAGTCAGCCGTACCTCCGCGTGGTCGCGTGGTAACGGATTTCCCTGCGCGGACTGGCACCTGTCGCTCGGCCAGGTTCAAAGCCTTGCGGGGCACCACGAAGACTACCTGTACTTCCAAATGCCGCTGCGAGGGAACTTTGAGATCGAGTGTGATGTCAGCGGCTTCGGATGGCGCGACACTCACCTGATGGTTGCGGGAACCTGGGTCGCTCCGCTCACCAATCACGTCTCGTACAGCCTGGGAAGTTTCCGTGAACCACCACGACATTCCAGATTTCATCCCGACCGTATCAAAAATGGAACGGGGCCGTGCGCCGTGGCTGATTCCGAAAATGGAACTAAAGGGGGCCCCGACAACTATTCCGAAAATGGAACAAAGGTCGACGTCGAAGTCCTTTCCAAAAATGAAACGTCAGGGAGTGCGATAGCCGAAGTCCTTGCCGAAATGAAGGCTTCGGTTCATCGACGGACGTGGCTACGGGAGCCGCCCAGTCAAGTTTCGGAGTTTATCCGTTACGTGATTAGCTGGGACTGCACCACCGCCCAGGACATTGCGACCGCAACCAGTATTCCAAAGGCGACGCTGTCACGCTTTCTGAATCGCCAGGGTGGTTTGAACTCAGAGAAGCTGAACACGCTTGCCGAGCATCTTGGATTGTTTCTTGTGCGTCGCGTCAGGATGTCCGACCACATCGACAAGATGATGGATCGTCGTGGTGATCGGTATTGGAGCGGCGAAGTCAGCCAGCGTACTGGCGACGATTACGACGCTTATTACGTGATGCGAGATTCCGCCGAAGCTCGTCAGGAATGGGAGCCTGGATTCCGTCAGGAACTTGAGCAGAAGGAACGCTCACGCCTGGAAGCCATCCCGTGGATAGTGATTGTGGACGAAACGGAGTTTCACCGTGA
>JAPYTO010000216.1 GCA_029941865.1 Fuerstiella sp.
ACACTCGGGCAAGCAGAATTCAACACCAACAAATGGGGTTAAACCAAAGCGCTAGCGCCGTGCGGCTCACATCCCGGTTCGAAAAACTGAGTTGCCGTGTTTCACCGACGCAGACAGGATCGGCGGAATGACAACGGGATCAAACTGGCAACTGACTGTTTTGAGATGTGGCTTGACGAACTATATACATGTAGGCATAATGTTAAATGTCCCTGGAGGCGACCTCAAGTTAATATTGCGGTAGATGTTTATCGATGACCGATGCACCGTCACATGCCCAGGACGACCACAGCTGTAATCAGTCAGATTCCTTTGCAGAAACGCCTGCCGCGGACGTGTCTGCGACAGCTTCTGATGCGGCGACCGAACCGAATTCAACGCCCGTTGATGTGCCGGTCGAATCCAGGCCAGCCAGCGAACGCGATCGGTTTCTGATAGTACTCGGCTGGCTTTTCTTTGTGGTGATGTCGACGCAATACCTGATCACGGCGTTGGATCGCCCGGATCCACTGCCGTGGCAGCGAGGCACCGCGTTTGCGTTGTATCGCGTCGATGTGAATACGGGGACGTGGGTGGAATGGATGCAACTTGAGGGCATTGGTCAGACGATGGCACATCGGATTGTGGCCGATCGTGAAGAAAACGGCCCGTTTCCAACAATCGACGATCTGACTCGGGTTGACGGAATCGGACCGGTAACGCTCGACCGACTGCGTCCATGGCTTATCATCAAGCCACTTCCCGATGGAGGATCGCTTCCATCGCGGGCGACCTCCAGCAGGGATCGGCGGCGATAGTTTGTGCCGCAGTTCCTGTCGCTGCCAGACCTCGGAATCTCGCCAACCTGGTGTCGCTATTGTGCACCGGTCGTGGACCCGTCTGCGGCCAGATTAAAGTTGAATTCGCTGGTGGAAGATGACACCGTGGCCTTCAGCGCAGAATCGACGCGATAAGCCTCAGGGATTACTTCGGTCGGAGCTGCTGTTTCGGACTCCTCACTTTCCTCTTCATCACTTTCGCCACCCTCGGATTCTGTGTTAAGCCCCAGGACTTTTCTGGCTGTGCTGATGCTGATTCGCTTCTGTCCGGGGGTTACGCCATATTCGACGCTGTCGAATTTCAAACGAAAGTAACCGCTGTCGTCAGTGAGCCCATAAGCTTCACCACCGGTCTCCAGGTCTTCAAAGGCGACGACCGCACCGTTGACAGCCTCTCCCTCCAGCTTAACCGTCCCAGTGACATCCACGAGTCCCAAACTGGAATAGTCCGCCTGCGGCGGACCTCCACAGCCGGCGAGCAGCAGCGACAGTAATCCACTGGTGATCAGGAATGTGCACAAGTATCGTACGGTTCCACGCATGGCCCTGCCTGTCTGGTAAATTGGTAAGAGAGGATGTTCGAAAGGCCTGCCGATTAGAACTCGCCGATCACCTCGCCGCCGCTGATTGAGCCGAGAGACCGCAGCAATCCCAGGTCAATGTTCTCTGAGATAAAGCGAGCAGACCCATCAGCCAAAGTGAACTGTGCCCCGCCTATGTGATAACTGCCAAACGTCAGCTCCATGATTCTTCCGTTTATTGACGGGTCTCGGATACGAGTGTTGATGTGCCAGTATGTGGAGCCCAGGCCCTCTGAATGCTCTGTGCCGCCTCGATCGCCGGGACGACAATCCCAGCCGCCCGTTTGCGGTGCGCCGAACAGCCAGTAGTCCATTCCCTGACCGTCTTTCACATAGGAAGGGTCCGTAAAACTTTCGCCGATCATCACCGTGTTGGAGGTGCCGTCGGTGATGTCTCGCATTCGCGTACTGCTGCAGCCATAGAACATCCCGTTTAATCCGGTTTGATCTTCCAGGGCGACGACCGGATGCCCGGGCGGCACAGTACTCTTGTCGTCGGAAACAGCATTTGACCCTGACACAGCCCGGTAGCTGGCGGGCACACGCCCCGGGATTCCCTGATTCGTTATGTGTTCAGCGATTGCCATGCTGGGGCACCGGAAAACGGAAACGACCGTTCCGGCGGCCGTTTCGTTCGGCGACCCGTTGGCGTTCCAGTTGCCCGGACCGCTCTCCTGCCAGATCAGGGTGTTGTAAATATTGGACTGCTCCAGCTGAGGCAGGATCATGGCTGACCAAAGTGTTTCCCGTTCGTCAAAACCGAAAGGGAAGGTAAGGACAGTGTCATGATAATTGTGCAGCGCCAACCCGATGTTCTTCAGATTGTTTTTGCAGGATGTTCTGCGGGCAGCTTCTCGCGCTTGCTGGACGGCAGGCAGAAGTAGCGCGATCAGGATCGCGATGATGGCGATCACCACCAACAATTCGATCAATGTGAAACCACGTTGTTTTCTTTGGCCTGCCATCATCGGTTTCCCCCCCTAAGTGAAAGACGGTTTTTCCCTGAGTGAAAGGTGAAAGGTAACAGGAAAATACGCTGGCCTCAAGAAAGTCAGTGATGGCGACGTCCCAGGAGTAGCCCCTCTTGAGCGATAGCAGCCAAAAAGGTTGTTCCGTTACCTCAACAAATGATTTGCAGTGGTGAGATTCGCGACGTTCCTGTTGGAAAGTTGACGAAAAGCAGTGTTCCGACACCACTCAGGCACTGGGCAGGCGGCTCGCCTGCCTACAATCCGCCATGAAGACGACGAACAGCGAATCCGCCGGTACGCCGCCGGTAAATAATAGCAGGGGCCGAAAAAGCAGTCGCAGCCAGTTCCACACGTATCGGGACAAGGCGCGTTCTGGTGAACTTCCCAGCGGCGGCGGCATGCATTCGACCGGCCATGTCCGCAGTCGCAAGGACCGGGTACGATCAGCCGGGGATCTGGTGCGGCGATTCTTTTCGTTGCTGTCGTCGTTTCGCCTGCAGATCGTGTGGATTCTGGTATCGCTGACGCTGGCCACTCTGCTGGGATTGATTCCTCCGGCCGGAACCAAGTTCCTGCTGGACTACGTACTCACGTCGCGTCCGCTGCCGGAATCATTCGTCGCGTGGTTTCCCTCGCTGGTTGATGCCACCCCCAAATCGCTGTTGCTGTACACGCTGCTGGCGGTCGTCGCTATTTCTTTGGTGAAGATCTTCATTCATATCTGCAGTCGCTGGTACGCCACTCGAATCACCAAACGCATTCAGCTGGATGTCCGTCGTCGCGTTTTTGAACACGCCGTTCGCCTGCCACTGCATCGGGTGCAGGAAATCCGTTCTGGTGGTGTGGCGTCGATTCTTCGCGAAGACGGCGGCAGCGTCGGGGAGCTTGTGTTCGGGCTGATGTACAACCCGTGGCGTGCTGTGATCCAGTTGGTTGGTAGTTTTCTGGTGCTGGCGTGGGTTGACTGGACGTTGCTGTGCGGTGCCGTCGTCCTGTTGCCGCTGGTCTTTTTGACTCATCGCACATGGATCAACAGAATTCGTCCTCAGTTTCGTGCCATCCGCAAACAGCGAGAACTCATCGACGCGGGAGCCGCCGAAGCCTTTGCCGGTATGCGAGTCGTGCGAGCCTTCAGTCGACAGAAACGCGAAGCGGGACGTTTCATCACCGACAACAATCTGATGGCTCGCAAGGAGCTTTATACGTGGTGGTGGATGCGCGTCGTGGAAATGATCTGGGAAGCGATGATCCCGATCAGCAGCGGGGCCCTGCTGTTTTACGGTGGCTGGCGAGTGATCGACGGTGGCCTGACGATCGGCGACCTGATGATGTTTCTGGTGTACCTGCTGATGTTGCTGGAACCTCTGGCCACACTGGCTAACAGTGCCACCCAGGTGCAGAACAGCCTCAGCGGTCTGGATCGAATTCTGGATCTGCTGGACGAACCTCGTGAAATGCAGTCCACCGCAGATTCCATACGAATCAACCGCGACACCGTATCGGGTGACATTAGTTTTGATGGCGTGACGTTCACCTATCCAGGCACAGACTCCCCAGCGCTGCGTGACATCAACCTGAATATTCGTGGAGGCCAGGTCGTGGCTCTGGTGGGACCCAGCGGGGCAGGGAAGACCACGTTGTGCAATCTGGTGGCCCGGTTTTATGACCCGACGGCAGGTCGAGTGCTGCTGGATGGACGAAATCTTACGGAATACGATGTCGAATCGTTTCGCAGTCTGCTGGGCGTGGTGGAGCAGGACGTATTTCTGTTTGACGGTTCGATCGCTGACAACATCGCGTATGCTCGCCGAGACGCTTCTGATGACGACATTCGTGCGGCCGCCAAAGCAGCCAATGCGCTGGAATTCATTGATCGACTGACGGACGGTCTGGAGACACTGATCGGCGAACGAGGTGTGCGGCTGAGTGGTGGCCAGCGTCAGCGACTGGCGATCGCACGAGCCGTCCTTGCCGACCCTAAATTACTGATTCTTGACGAAGCCACCAGTAATCTGGATACCGAAAGTGAACGTCTGATTCAGGATTCTCTGGCCGAACTGATGCATGGACGGACATCTTTCGTGATTGCTCATCGGCTGAGTACAATTGCCGGAGCGGATCTGATCTGTGTGGTTGAAGATGGCGAGATCACTCAGACCGGGACTCACGAAGAATTGATGGTATCGGGCGGCAAGTACAGAACGATGGTCGAACAGCAGGTTCAGATGACGCTGGGCAAGGCCGATCCCAACCTGTTGCGCCGATGACGCGGCATTGTGTATCGTTCGGACATTGCTGCACGCATCAGAAATCGCACACAGCAGTCGTAGCTCTGAAAGGCAGTACTTTGAACGATCTTAGCAGTCGGGTTCGCGAGAATTCGGAGGATGACGCGGTCGCTGTCCGGTCATACAACTTCATTTACGCGCTGGGCACGGTGTCAAAGTTCGTGTTAGCCATAGGGCTGGCTGCACCTGGTGCCGCGGCCAACGATCCAGCACTCGACTACGGTTTCGAATCCACGTCCACCAGCGGTGAAAAGGTTGTCGTCGAAAAAGACGATGGCGCGAAACTGACGGTCGTTTGTTTTCTGGGCGCGGAATGTCCGATGGCGCGGATCTACGGACCGCGTCTGTCGGAGCTGGCCGGTGAGTTTTCCGTAAACGGCGTGCGCGTGATCGGCGTTAACAGCAATCGCCAGGATTCCATGGCAAAGATCCGTGCGTATGTCGATGAGCTTTCGGTTTCCTTTCCGGTCATACACGATCGAGGAAACGTGATCGCGGACCGGTACGCGGCGACTCGCACTCCGGAAGTGTTTCTGCTGGACGAGCAGTTGCAGCTGCAATACCACGGTCGCATTGATGATCAATATGCTCCCGGGATCAATCGGGCGGCACCGACCCAGCAGTACCTGCGTGTTGCCATCGAGCAGCTTCTTGCCGGGAAGCACGTCTCAACGCCAAAGACAACTGCGCTGGGATGTTTCATTGGAAAAGTCGACAGCAGGTCGCAGCATGAAATCGTGAGGAACGACATCACGTACAGCCGTCACGTGACGCGTGTGTTGCAGAAGCACTGCGTGGAATGTCATCGTGCCGGCGAAATCGGGCCGTTCGTAATGGATAGTTATGATCAGGTGGCCGGTTGGGCAGACACCATGCTGGAGACCGTTGACAACGGACGAATGCCGCCGTGGCACGCCGACCCGAATCACGGCAGTTTTGCGAACGCTCGTGACATGTCAGAAGCTGACAAAGAAATTCTGCACGACTGGGTCGCCGGCGGTTTGAAACAGGGCGACGAAGCCGAACTGCCGAAACCGATTGAACATGTCCAGGGCTGGCAGCTGGAACGACAGCCCGACCTGATGGTCGAGATGCGAAACCGACCGTTTGTTGTGAAGAAGGCTGGCGTCGTTGAGTATCAGTACTTTGTCGTCGACCCGCAGTTTGAAGAGGACAAATGGATCACGGGAGCTCAGGTGATTCCTGGAAGTCGAGCGGTCGTGCATCATGCGATCGTGTTTGTTCGACCGCCGGACGGTGCCCGGTTTCGCGGAGTCGGCTGGCTGACGGCTTACGTACCGGGCCAGCGTCTGGTGCCCCTGCCCACGGGGCATGGCAGAAAGATTCCCGCGGGGTCAAAGCTGGTGTTTCAGATGCACTACACGCCGAACGGTGCGGAACAGAAGGACACGACAAAAATAGGGCTGCTGTTCGGCGAGGACAAAGACATGACTCACGAAGTCTTCACGGTCGTTGGCATAGAACAGGAGTTTGAGATCAAACCTCACGCCAGCGCGCACACGGTGACTGTAAAGGTTCCGCGACTGCCGGAACACGGTCACCTGCTGGCGGTGACGCCTCACATGCACTACCGCGGCAAATCGTTCCGACTGTTGACAGGTTCTGATTCGCCGCAGAAGCTGCTGAGCGTCCCCAACTATGACTTCAACTGGCAGCACAGTTACGAATTCATGGAGCCGATTCCAGCCGCCAATCTGGATGAGCTGCGTTTCGAAGCGACGTTCGATAACTCGTCCGACAATCCGTTCAATCCCGATCCTTCTGAGTTTGTGTTTTGGGGCGATCAGACATGGGAAGAAATGGCGGTTGCGTTCTTTGCTGTTTCAGTGCCGCGGATCAAACCTCGGACGACGAGTGTTCGGACAGAACAGAGTGACGCGACGGCAGACAGCGATCGGCAGAAGCAGATCGATGCGTATGTGGCTCGTTTCTTTAATAAAATGGACGCCAACGGTGACGGGCACGTCGTCAAAGACGAAGCATCGATTTTCGTGCGGCACTTCGGCCGTTTCGGGAGATACGACACGAACGCCGACGGCAGGGCGACAAAAGATGAGATCAGGGAATTGGCGAAACAGTTGTATTAGAGCTGTTTATTCGCGTGGGCAGTAGCAGTAGCAGTAGCAGTAGGGTCCGCTTCGCGGACCGTGGTATGAGTTCGAGTTTCTCTGGACCGCTACTTAAATCGTGTCGGTCCGCACAGCGGACCCTACTTCCTTCGGCGGACAAAACGCGTCGAGATTTGCGTTGTGCGAGAAGACGAGGACGGGCCGGGTGGCCCTGTTGCTTGCAACAAGGGTTGCGCAGCAACAGGAGGTTTGTTGTGCTCTCCAGCGACGGATTTCCAGAAGATCGTTCCATCACAACCTCCTGTGCCTGCGGCACCCAAAGGTTGCAAGCAACCTGGGCTACCCACTTCAGTCGGGTCGTACGGTTGCGCAGCAACAGGAGGCTCATGGCTGCAGCGTCGATTTCTATCAGGCCGCTCTGTCGCAGTTTCTTGTGCCATCCGCGACTGACGACTGACGCCTATGCCCGTTCAACCCACGTCCCGCTCGGCTTTCGCTTCTTCCCAGCGTTCGGGGCTGTACAGCACTTCGCGGGCCTGAGCACCGTTGTAGTCGCCGACGATACCGTCTTCTGCCATCCAGTCGATCATCCGCGACGCTCGACCGTAACCGATTCCCAGGCAGCGTTGCAGCAGTGAACAACTGCCGCGTCCTTCTCGGACGACCACATCGATCGCATTGTCATACTGGTCGTCGTGTTGACGCGGACCGGAGTCTCCTGAACTTTCACCACCCTCGGCATTAGCGCTGTTGGCCACGATCTGCTGTAGTTCCTGGCTGTATTCCGGTTCGACATCACTGAAAAAGTCGATGACCGCATTGATCTCATCATCGCTGACATATGTTCCCTGAGCGCGAGTGAGCGTACTGGTGCCGGGGGCCAGATACAGCATGTCACCACAACCCAGCAGCCGTTCCGCACCGCCTTCGTCCAGCACAACCCGACTATCCATCTTGCTGGCCACCTGGAAGGAAACTCGAGCCGGCAGGTTGGACTTGATCAGGCCCGTGATCACGTCCACTGTCGGTTTCTGTGTTGCCAGTACAAGGTGAATGCCCACGGCACGAGACTTCTGAGCCAGACGGATGATATGTGATTCGACTTCCTTGCCGTTGGTCATCATCAGGTCGGCCATTTCGTCCGCGATGATGACAATGTACGGCATTTTGTGGGGTACGTTTTGTGCTTCCTCATGCAGTTCGCTGATGCCCATCTTGTTCAGCACTGCGGATCGCCCCAGCTTGTTGTAACTGTCGAGATGGCGAACTCCCACCTGTGACAGCAGTTCATATCGTTCTTCCATCTTGTCGACGGCCCATGCGAGAACGGCTTCTGCCTTCTTCATGTCGGTGATGACCGGATGCATGAGATGCGGCAGATTTTTGTACGGACTGAGTTCGACCATTTTCGGGTCGATCATCAGCATCTTGACTTCGTCCGGCGTGCGGGTCATCAGCATGGACAGAATCAGCGTATTCAGGCAGACACTTTTTCCCGTTCCCGTGCGACCGGCGATCAACAGGTGCGGCATCTTTGCCATGTCTACGGTCAGCGAATGTCCGCTGACGTCTTTGCCAAAGAACAGCGGAATCTTAAGGTCGTCAGCCTTTGTTCCGCTGGACTGAAGCAGTTCCTTCAGCCGCACCGTCACCTGTTCTTCGTTGGGTACTTCAACGCCGACCGTATTCTTGCCGGGAATCGGCGCCACCACGCGCACCGAGGGGACTCGCAGGGCAATGGCCAGATCATCTTCCAGGGCCGTGACTTTGTTCAGCCGCAATCCGGGTTCCAGATCCAGTTCGAACTGAGTCACAGTCGGGCCGGTGTCAACTTCTGAGACACGAATGTTCAGACCGAAGTGCTGGAAGGTCTTTTCCAGCGTGGCCGCCGCGATCCGAGCTTTCTTAGCCAGAAGTTCGTAGGGGAAATTTTCCGGTTCTTCCAGAAGTTCAAGGCCCGGCAGGTCGTACTCACGCTCTCCGTCGTCGTCTGGAGTGTGAACGGACAACGCCACAGGCGGATTAATGCGAATGTCCCGCGGCAGATCTTCATCGGCTTCTTCCTCGTCCTCCCACTGTTCGTCTTCCTCTTCCTGGTCGGAATAAACAGCGGTGTTGATCGACAGTGTATTCGGACCGTCAACGATGTCGTCTTCGTCTTCGGTGTCAACGTTCACACGAGGTGCTGGCCGCATTGCACTGACGACGGAACCAACAGACGAAACCATGGTCCACGGTATCGATGCCACTTTGACACCTGTCGCATTGATGGCCCACAGTGGCGACAGCATCCAGCCGGAAAGCAGTCCGCACGCCGTCAAAATGAATATTCCGGCCGGAGAGAACGATTGCGTCAAAGCCGCCCCGGTCCACGCTCCCACGGCACCGCCGCTGCCATACGTGCTGCCGGAATTGAAACCCGGCACAAGCAGGTGCAGCACCACACAGGAAGACAGTAACAGCAGGCCGGTTCCGGCAATGGACAGCCAGTTACGTTTTGGCTTTTCTCGTGAGAAAAGACTGACGTCCCATGCAATCATGGCCGCAATGGCCATCCAGACACCGGTGCCCAGCAGATGACGTCCGTAGAAAGAAATGGCGGCTCCGGTGCTGCCGCAGATATTAACAGGAGTTCGTCGGGCCGGAAAAACAAGATCAGACGGCGGGTCGGCAGGGTCGTAGCTCAGAAAACTCAAACCGACGAACACAACCAGGGCCAGCAGTCCCAGTGCGAGTACGTCGTTTCTGAATCGTTCGTAGTCGAACATCGTGAGTTTTCTGTGGACAGCGCAGGCGGCGCGCAACGATAGCCTGTGACGAAAATCGCCGATTTCTGAAGGATCAACTGTGGCAATGCAGTGAGTGCTCCGGGTGGGATGAAACCGAATCACACAGGAGGCGATTTCACTCGGGGGAGCGGGAGAGTATTCTGACTCAGGACAAATCTATCACTCGGACATGAGTCCGGTGAGCGATTTTGCGAGCGGCTGCTGCGAATCGTCGACTGAGCGAACGGCAATGTCAGATGTGCGAGTCAGCGAAGAACGCCAACCATCCTGAATCTGACGGTTATGCCGTGTTCGCGGCGCCACAGGATACGCCGAGCCCAACGTTTTGCCTGTCCGGACAGGTTCCCGGATTCCGCGCAGGTCTGTTGCTGAGAAACTGCACGGCGCAAAAAAAATGGGCACCGGTATGATACCGGTGCCGCGAGGGGACGCTTTACGAACACGATGGGATGGGAGGCTGGAAAGGAGTTGAACACCCGAAGGGAAGTGGGGAAGGGACAGTTGTCGGTCGAGATCAGAAAGGGGAGACCGACACTGTTTCAAAAGTGGACTCGATATGATTTGCGTCTGCTGCGGCGGGACGAACACCGTCACCGCCGGAAGTTGTGGCCGCTACAGCGTTTCACGCTGACTTGTGGCCGCGAAGAACGTTTTCGATAGCAGTTTCGTTACTCCCACGAGCCAGTACCGTCGACGACAATAAGTAAACTGCTCTAGTTGTTTTCTGTCACAGTGATCGCCGGCACCGTCAGAGTTGTGTCGGAAACGCTATCGCTGGCGACGCGACGACTTGTCTTCCAGCCGCCGGCAGCCGGCGGTGACATTGACGTGTACATGGCCGAGTTGTTTCGCGAGGGAGACCGCTGGCTGGAATCAAACGTTGGGAAGTTCGGCTTGATGTCTGATTCGCCCTGAAAGGTGGGCAGCTGTTTCAGTGCGGGTGCCTCGGCCGGCGGCAATGTCTGGTGAAAACTGGAGCGTTGGAACTTGGGTTCACTTTCCGATGTGTTGCGATCGAAGGTGCGTTCGCCCGTTCGTGCAGGATCTTCCGGAAAGGCTTCTGCACTGCGTCTGCCGCTGATCGGATCAGGTTCCGGACGGCGAGCAGTTCGCTTTGAAGTGTCCTCATCAATGATCCACGCTGTGCTGGTGCTGCCAGGATATCCGAAACCACCATAGGCCAGCCTGTTTCCCCCACGACCGTACGCCAGCGACGTGCCAATCGGTACAGTGCGATAGGCGACTTGCGGACGCAGAACGGTCTGCTCAACACTTCGCATGACCAGTTTTCGAACGGCCACGCGTTCCGTCTTTTTCTCAGCGACCATTTTCGTGTCGTTGACGACGACTCGCTTCGTCCCGCGAACAGCCACCTGCCGCGAGACCGGAACATTGCAGGTCACCCTGCGTGGAACGTATTGTCGTGCCGTGCGGTAGTTCGGTGTGAAGGAGTTTCGGAATGAGTATCCCGTCCGATTCAGCCAGCCAATCATGCCCGGACGCGGGTCTACCTGACAGGCCGCACGTTTTTGCACAGGAGTGTAATTGGTCACCCAACGTCCCATGTCCCGATTGATGACTCGGTTTTCGGTCACCGTTCGATACGACACCGTTGGCACTTCCACAGTGCGTTGCGTCGTGACCGGCTTGTAGATCGTGACCTCACGATCTACGTATTCGGTTTTGTATTCCGGTACCTGCACGGTCTGCGTCTCACGTTTGTACGTCGTGATGGGGACCGTCTCATAGCAGGAGGAGTACACCGGCTGGATGGGAGTGCAGGACGCTGCCCGTGCGGTGGCAACTGGCCCACAGGTGGAACATCCTCTGTTGTAGAACTGAGCTTCAACAGAGGGAGTGTTCAGAAGGAGGGCTGAAACCACAGCCACCCACGTGAGATGTCTTAACAACATGAGATTCTTCCCTGACAGGAAATTCCACTTGCGCAGCCGAATTGCGGGTTTGGCTGATCGCGCAGATGAACGAGTTGAGAAGGTCGCCAGGCACCGGCCGATCCTTCGTCCGTGAATGTGCCGACAGTCTGCGAAACG
>JAPYTO010000217.1 GCA_029941865.1 Fuerstiella sp.
AATCTCACCGTTTCAACGACTCAGCCAACAACACCTGCGATTCACACCAAGCTCGTAGCGCAAGCAAGTGAGTTTTACAAGCGCACGGGATCCACTCGCTTGCGTTTCGAGCTGGTAATGCGGCCCTTTTCTGCAGCCTTCCTGAGACCACGCGCTCTGCTGGTGGTTCTGATGGTAACCGGTTTTCCCTCAAGAAAAATGCGTGCCGTTTACCGGCCCGCATCACCCCGGGATGACCCGGTGGTTTATTTGCTTTCTGCAATGCAGTACAGAAACTTACTGCCACGAAGAAACAGTTGATTGCCGGCGAGTGCTGGTGACGCATCGACGCGGTCATCCAGTTTGTTGGTGGCAATGACGTTTAGTTCTGCCGAACGTTCCAGCACCAGCGTCGTTCCATCTCGGCCTGTGATGTAGACATGACCGTCAGCACCGACCGGCGATGCATAGATATTGGAAATGCCGGGCAGCCGAGTGCGGTCAATGATTGTGTTTCCAGTTTTCGAATCCAGACACGTCAGGATGTCACGGTTCGATTGGCTGAAATACAGCATGTCGTCGTACAGAAGCGGCGACGGAATATATGGTGTCCCCTGATCTTTGCTCCAGACGATGTTCTCGGATTCAGAGATGTCGCCGGTGGCAGAAAGAGGCAATGCGAGGACTGCGTGGCCCTGGTAGCCACTCATGCACAGGACAACGTCGCCATCGACCACCGGGCACGGTGTGACATTTCCTGTCAGCCCACTGCACTGCCAGATGATATCGCCATTGTCCAAGTCGTAGCTGCGCACGTAGTCTGAGGCGGCCGTGATGACCTGCGTTCTGCCACTGTGCTCGATCACCAATGGCGTGGCCCACGCGTTGTCTTCATCGCGGTCTTTGCGCCAAACGGTATCCCCCGTTTTTGCATCGAGCACTTCAATGGATCCCCGATGGCTGTGATCGCGCACGATGACCAGCTTGTCATCGTGAAGAACGGGTGAGCAGCCTTCGCCAAGGCTTGACCCTATCCGAGCTTCGCCGAGTTCACGTTGCCACAGCTTGTGTCCGTTAAGGTCGTAGCAAAACAGACCTGCCGAACCAAACCAACAATACAGTCGCTCGCCGTCGGTGGTTGGTGATGCCGATGCGAAATCGTTGTCGTTGTGTGCGCCCTCGTGAGGAATTTTGATGGTCGCTGTATCACGCCAGAGTTCCTCTCCGGTGTTGCGGTCCAGGCACAGCACCACAAACGCACGGTGCTCGTTGGGGCGTTTGATGTCGAAGAAGTTTGTTTTGGGCTGATCCTTTGGGTCCTTAATGGACGTGTCCTTTTTGCCCGTTTTGATCGCGGTCAGAACGAAGACTTTGTTACCCCAGATGATCGGTGTCGATGTGCCCTGACCTTCGACCGGGACTTTCCACTGAATGTTGTTCTGTTCACTCCATTCAGCTGGTGGCGTGGCTGTTTTGGAAACTCCGGTGGCGTCCGGTCCCCGCCATTGGTGCCAGTTGCTTGCGGCAGCTTCCACCGATTGTGCCTGCAAATCACTGGTGGCGAACAGAGCCACGCCCAACAGGACGCAACTGATTTGTACGGAATTTGGTGACATGTTTGATGCTTGAATGAAGTGATGTGGGAGGTGTAATAGGTGTGGCGGGGTGTCCGCAGGCTATCCGGATATGTCTGTTCTTGTGAGCGGCACGGCGCTAGCTGCCGGTTATTGGCAGTGTTCTCACCCGCGGCTAGCTTGCGGCTCACTGTTTCAGGGATCCGGACAGCCTCCTGGAGGCGATATTCCGGTAGGAGATGTTACCAATTCAGGCTTCCCGAACTGGTTGCGAATGAATCTGTTTCGATATCCATGCCATTCAGCATGCTGACGAACAGATTGCACAGGGGAGTATTGTCATTGCTGTCGTGGGCCACGTATTGACCATGATTGTATCTACCGCCGGCCAACAGGATCGGAAGATTGCGGGGATCGTGGGCGTTGGCGTTGCCCAGGTTGCTGCCGAAGAGCACCATCGTACTGTCGAGCAGCGTGGTTGTGCCTTCTTGTTTGGATTTCAACTGGCCCAATAGATCGCCAAAACAACTCACGAGCGCCTTTTCGATCTTCTTGAGCTGCTGGATTTTGACTTCGTCACGTCCGTGATGGGACAGGTTGTGATGTTCCAGCGAGACGCCGTCGATTTGCGGTACGACATGATGATCCTGAATCATGACGCTAATCACTCGCGACGAGTCTGTTTGCACGATCAGAGGGATCATTTTTATCAGCAATTGCACTCGACCAACCAGTTCCGTCCTGTCGAGGATGTCTTCGGGCGGCTGCTCCTGGACACCCGGCTTCGGTTTGCCCAACCACGTTTGAGCTTCGCTGATATCATTTTCCGCGGCGCGGACGGAATGGAGATACTCGTCCAGTCGCTTCCGGTCCGTCGCGCTTACGCTACGGCTGAGTAACCTGGTCTGGCTCATGAGTTCGTCGAGAATGCTCCGACCTTCGGCGAGCTTGCGCCTTTGGTGCTGGACTTGTTTGCGATCACCCTGCAGGAACATCTTCGCGAACATGCGGGAGGGGCTGGACTCGGCGGGTACCATGACTCCGCTACTCGTATATGACTGGCTGATCGGGCCCTCACTGCTGAGCGACACCGAAGGGAAACGCGTGACATATCCGAGCTTTGCCGCAGCATACTGGTCGACAGAAATCGAATTGCGGAACCCGTCCTTTCCCGAATTCCGGGCAGCGCTCAGCCAGGTCATCTCCGTGCTGTGTTCGCCACCCTGTTCCGGATGGGCCAGGCCGGAGAACAGAGTGAAGTTCTTTCGATGGTGCGAGAGTACATCGAGATACTCCGTTGATTCATAGTCAGCGCCCGTGGTTTTGGGGAACAGCGCTGGCGAATGCAGTCCCAACGCCGTACAGATCAGGACCATTCGCTTTGGCGGTTCGGCAATCTCAAGACCGAAGACAGGATTCATAGTCTCCAACAGCGGCAGTGCCAGAGAGACTCCAGTGGCGCGAAGAAACGTACGTCGATGAAGTGGGTGATGCATTTTACTGACAGACTGTTGAGGTGACGCTCGTTACTTGTTCCTGAACATCTCGCTTTGCACGATCTCGTGCAGAATCGTTCGGACTGGATAGCCCTCGCCGCCTGTTTCCTGAACGATGCGGTCAAGTTCTTCGCGATCAGCAAACTGAATTTCACCGCCAGTCGCGTAGACGACCAATTGAGAGATGAAATTCCGAGCGACTAACTCTTCGCTCTGCAGGAGCAGTTGTTTGAAACCGCGGATTTCATCAAACGCTTCTCCCTCTGACGTTACTCCGCTGGCATCGACAGGAAGACCTTCCTTGTATTCGTAAATGGGGCGTCCGAATAGTTTTCGTTGGGGCCAGTCACCCTTATCCGTAGATCGATACCTCTTTCGGAATCCGCCGATCGGGTCGAAGCTTTCCATCGCGAATCCGGGAGGATCGATGGTCCGATGGCAGTTATTGCAGGCCGGATCGTTTCGATGCGCGTCCAGAGTCTCCCGAATTGTTGTCGTACCACGCGTGTCAGGTTCAACAGCGGCAAAGAAGGGCGGAGGCTTCGGTGGCGTTCCAAGCACTTTTGCCAGTACGAAGTTCCCGCGTTTGACGGGTGACGTTACCGTGCCGTTCGCTGTGACTTTGTGGATGCTTGCGTGAGCCAGCAACCCGCCCCGAACACTGTCTTCCGGCAACTCGACTCGGCGCATCCGTTCCCGTGGCCAGTCGTCGGACGCCACGTGGCCGGAAGCATCGGCAGGAAGGGACACGGGCCACGGGTTTTCCGACGACTGTTCCATGCCGTAATGTACCGCCAACCGCCGGTTGAGAAACGTGAACTCGGAATCGATCAGATTTCGCACGCTGAGATTCTCGGAGATGAGCTCTCGTAAAAAATGCCGAGTCTCCCCCAGCATCGCCCGTCTCAAGACGTCATCGTACTCCGGGTAGAGCTTCTCATCGGGCGTCGTGCCGTCGATATCCCGGAGTTCCAGCCACTGGTCCAGAAAGTCATGCACGAAACGATCCGACTTCTTATCGTCGAGCATTCGATCAACCTGACCTGTCAGAACATCCGGTTCGAGCAGCTTCTTTTCCGCAGCCAAGCGACGCAGTTCTTCATCCGGCAGGCTGTTCCATAGAAAGTATGAAAGTCGTGTTGCCAGCGCATAGTCGTCAAGTTTTCCGGGGTTGCCGGCATGAAACAGGAACTGCGGTGAACTAAGCATCGTTTGCAGCGGCACGCGTACGACTTCTTCAAATGGTCGGCCCTCGCTGAGTGACTGTTCCGCCAGACGCACGAATCCTTCGGCTTCGCCATCTCTCAATGGCCGACGGAATGCCAACGGTCCCAGGTGCCGGACGATGTCCACCAGGTGTTCGCCAGGCGACCTGGTCAGCTCAACTCGATACTCATCGGACACTCCGTGGCCCACCTTCCTGTTTCCCGGCCGCGGAGTCTTCGGTGGCTGTCTCTTGAAAGTCATGCCATGAAAAACCCGCCGCGTTCTCTCTGGTGGCCAATGTTCTTCAAGAGGGCCTTCGATCGTCAGCCATTTGACGGCGAGGGCTTCACCTTTGTAGTTCTTCGCTCCAATGTTCTGATAGATACTCCGACCGTCTGGTTGAAAGTCATGATCTGCCGGGGCTGGGTAGAAATAGTCGTCAGGACTAAAGTAGCTGGTCGCCTCCACTGTTCGCGACTCGCCAGGCATCAGGTCGAACGCCGCAATCAGTTCCGCACCGCCTTGCTGTTTGCTCCGGCGATACAGAGTCATCGTGACCGGTGTTCGCGCTTGATATCCATAAACCTCTGCGGCAATCCGATACAGGCCGGGATACTGAGGGTGGTATCCCATGTGATTGGACTGAGCGGCGTGATCACGTGTCTCGAATGTCACCCAGGCATCATCGACTAACTTGACCGTACTGCCGCCATTGCGGAGTGGTCTGTCAATCCACATCGTGCTGTACGGTGAACTTCGATATTTGATTTCGACGGGCTGTTGCCGCGGACGTGGACCGAGCTGAATGGCCTCGTCGAGTGCCACGTCAGCCGCGGCCAGATAGCTGCGAATGTGAACCAGCGAAATGCCCTGATCGACGGCCACCGTGTCGAAAGCGGAAGACGCATTTTCCGGCGGCAGGTGTCTTGCAAGTTCGCCTCGAACCCCCAGCAGGTCATGTAAGGTGTATTCGTATTCGAGTCGCGTCAGTCGGCGAGTTGGAACACGCCCGTCGATTTCTTGTGCCGCGCGATTCGTTTCTCGCAATCGCGTCCTTAGTGACTTCAAGGCTGCCTGAGATACGGCTTCATCCGGTCGTGGCTCAGACATCGGCGGCATCTCGCCACTCTGGACTCGATCATAGATCTTCTCCCACTGACGAAACGTTTCGGAGTTGGTGAGATCGTCGTCGAGCGACTCAAAGTTCAGTCGCGTATCCGTGCTCGCATCGTGGCATTCGATGCATGAAGACTGGATCAGTGCGTCCAGATCCGTCGCAAACGTTGCAGCGTAAAGCGACTGAGAAACTGCGAACGCAGTGAAGAGGCAAACGAACGTGCTTTGAGACAATCGTGACATCATTTGCCCACCGTACAGAGACATGATTCCATCATTTCGTCGACCAAATACAAGTAACTGCAAAAAAGAGGGCAAATCAGTCGCATTGAATACTCGCGATATGTGGTCGGACAGTTTTTCTTAGTGTTCAATGCCGAGCTCAAAAACCGACACGAACGATCGAACGTTCCTTATTCACTCGTTCTCCGTGCGTTGGTTCTTCTGCCCGCCGTGTTCTCGCAGCAACTTGTCAATTTCAGGTCGTTCGCGCTGGATGCGATTTAGATCCAAATCGATGCGCACCGCACTGGCGATTCCCTTGTATAGGTTCGCCAAACCATCGTCCCAATCGCCCGACACCACGTCGACTGGTGTTTCTCCGCGGTCGCTCTTCTGAGTGACCGAACCGCCGTTATCCAGCAGAAGTTGTACGATCTCTGTGCGGCAGAAGAAGGCTGCGACGTGGAGCGGTGTATTGCCGTCGTTGTTGGTGGCGTCAACTTTTGCCCCACGCTGGATCAGATATTTGGCAATGTCGAGTCGTCCATGAAGTGCCGCGGTGCTGAGCAGCGTCGAACCGCCTTCGCCTTGGCGTGCGTTAATCCGCCGTACATTGCCAAGCCGCTTCCTGGTTTCTTCCAGGTTGCCCTCGGCGACGGCTGTTGCCAATGCGTCTCTGGGGCCAACATGCGGTTCATCGATGTTGCGTTTCAATTCCGCAGCGGCTTCCGCGTCCTTCGCGACGTGGAAAATGAAATCGTTGCTGAACAAGCCGTTCTCCGACTGGACCTGCAACAGGTGCATACCGGGCGAAGGTAACGAGTCCAGTGCAATCAGGACTTTCTCCTGTTCGTCCTCTTCCAGTATGATGGAACCCTCTACACGCCGCCCGTCGACATATACGCTTGCATACTGGTCGAAGTTGCGGCCGCTGACGGCCATGGTGTTTTTGCCTTCATGCAGGACCGGGAATTCCTGTCGCCCTCGTTGTTCATGGATCGAACCCAGCGTCCACAGGGCTGGTTGCGGGGATTCGACGTCGGCATTCTCGCCATGTTTTCCCGTAAATGTGCCCACGAATTTACCGTCGCCAGCAAGGGACATGAGTTGTTCGCGGGTGAATGACGCGCGATCGCGAGCCTTGCTCACGTAGGCGCCGCCTTGAAACTCAGGATCAAATTGCAGCTTGACAGATCTTGAATTCGACTCGTCAATGAAAACGCCTTCGGCTTCGAGCACCACGCCGCCTTCCGCGGCGGAGACTTCCAACGCATTCAACAGATCGGCTGTCAACGCTTCTTTCGCCGATGTCGCGTTGAGCGTCACCTGGCGGGCGAAGGAACCGGAGAACCCGGTGCTTCCTTCCACCACCATATTCCAGACGGGGTTGAAACGACGGCGTCCGCCCCAGGAAAACCGCCAGATTTCTTCTTCGGGCTGGCCACGTTCGGCGACGTTTTGATAGAACGGAAATTGAATGATATTCAGCCTGCCCTGTGGCAGAATCAGGAAGCGGTCGTACGCGCCGCGCCACGTGGGTGCTTCCATGCCCGTGCCCGGCGTGTTCGTGCTCACCATAAACGGCATGCGGTGGCAGTTGCCGCACACATTCGGACGCGATTTCGAGGGGTCATTGTCCCCTTCGATGTGAAACAGTTTGTAGCCCTGTTGCGCGGTTTCCGACAAGACGTTGTCATAGGCACGTCGCTGCGCGGGTGGGAAAGGTACGCTGAGCAAATACATCGCCATGTCGTCGCGCTCCGCCGCCGTAAGCATGCCGGGCTTGCCTTCGTCGTTGACCGCGTCGTTTCCATGCGCCCGCAGGACGCCGTCCAGGCTGGCGTCGATCAGATGCCTCGTGCTGGTCGTTTGGTCCTCAACATCCGAGGTAGGCGGGACCGACTTGCGGATGTTCGCGCTGTTGTTGCCGCCGTAGGGATCGCCAAGTACTCCGTCCCAGTGAAATGGGGCGGTATCGCGCAGACCCCGCACCGGCATCGTGGAGCGAGGCATGATTTGATCACCTCTCGTGACGATCGGCGTCTTTAGTACCCACAGCAACTGGTCGGTGTTGCCGTCGGGATGACAGCTTTCGCAGGAAAACGTGCCGGTCGACGAAGCATCGGCATCATTGAACCAGGTGCGTCCCAGCTTGACCTGCCGATGTGTGGGATCTTCCAGCTTGACGAATCCGGCAACCTGCGGGCGGGCCGTGTTGGATAAGTCAATCAGCGAGACCGTGTTGGCGACGGCATTGTAGACCCATGCCCGCGCCGGTTTGCCATCGTCTGTGTTTTCGAGTGCGAGCCCGCGTGGCACCGTCCCGACCGGGACCCGTCCAAGCACTTCACCGCTTTCTGCATCGACGGTAAACAGCTTGTCGGAGCCAGCAGCGACGGCGACCAGGGTCGAGTCGTCAGCGCTGATCTGAACCGCGTACGGCGTTGCCAGAGCCATGCCCTTTTCGGGATGTTGCGGCGGCAGCGGCTCCAGGTTGATGAACTCCGGCTTTTGGACCGAACCGTCCTGGAAACCGAGCTTTGTGATCTGGTTCAGAAACGCACGATTCTCCATTTCCTTCATACCATGCTTCTTAGTTCCCGCGCGGCCGTTGGCGTCGTTGCGAGCGTCGGTCTGAGCGATAAACACGTGGCCTTGTGAATCGACCGTGAGCCCGTACAGCAACGTGCCAAGAGTATCGACGGTTTCTACAAGCTCGTCTGTCCTGGTGTCGAAAACGAACAAGTCGCGGTCCGGCACTTCGGGATGTTTGACAATATCTGTCACGTGACCCAACGACAGGACATTGTTGACGCGAATGGAATGTTCCCAGGCGTCAAACGTCACCAGATCGCCGTCAATGTCATCCTTGGAACCGCCGGAGAGTTGCGTTTTGTTATTCGACTCGAACGGGATGACGTAGAGTCGGTCGCCGTGAACCGCAATCGCTCGCGGGTCCTGAGCGGGAATTCGGAGCCGCTTGCTCACTTTGCGTGTAGCCACGTCGATAACGGCGATCTGGTTTTCCGACGACAGCGCGACATATGCTTTGTCGTTGCCGGCGAATGCAATGCCGATCGGTTCATCGAAAGTGGTTGCCTTCGTCTTCGGGTCGAACTGCTGAATCGTGGCCACGACTTGCAAGTATGTTGGGCTGCTCGGAACGTTGTCGATGATGCTGACCGAATCCGAAACGTGATTCGACACCCAGACTTCCTTGCCATCTGGCCGCACGGCAATGCTGACCGGGTCGACACCAACGTGAATGCGGGATTGGACCTTCCGAGTCTCCGCGTCAATCACGTCAACAGTGTCTGCCGGGGTATTCACCACAAAGACATCGCCGCCGTGGATAGCAATCGGAGACGCATGCGGGCTCGCAAACGTTGGGTGTCCAACGCGCTGGGGTCTGCGTGGTGAGTCGTCCCGTTTTCTGGCCGAGGCAGGAGCGGCCGAAGCTCCACGTTCTGAGCCAACGGGAATAACGATGGCGCTGAAAAAGGCTGCGCACAGCAAAATCGCAACGAGGTAAGTCAAACGGCTTCTTGTCATCTTGAGTGCTCCACATTCATATCTACATATGTGTCAATCATTCCCCGACAATTCATCCAACGAACTCCAAATAGCAAGCGATCATTTAGCATCAAACGTTCTGACGACGCGGAAACCAGACATGAATTCAGGGCGGTAGTTGTGGCGGCTGTAACTGAGACGGGTTGCGGATCGAGCGTTGACTGCGGAATCAGAGAACCCTCCACCACGCCAGACGCGAAATTGGCCCTTTTCAGGTCCCGTAGGGTCACTGTCCTCCTTCTTTTTCCCGTAGGGGGCATACCAGTCCTGGCACCATTCCCAGGCATTGCCATGCGTGTCGTAGAGCCCCCAGGGATTTGGAAGTTTTTGACCGACACCATGTGCGTATTGCTGTTTGGCCTTGTAAGCATTCTGGTCGAACCAGGCATGGTCTATCAATTCGCCCCATTCATCACCAAAGCTGAATGCTGCGTTCGTGCCCGCGCGGCAGGCATACTCCCATTCCGCTTCAGTCGGCAGACGGTAATCCGTGTTTTCCAGCTCGCTCAGATTTACGCAGAATTCGACGGCGTCTTTCCAGCTCACATACGTTGCCGGGTAAGTTGGCCCTTCCTCGACTAGAGGTTTGCCTTGCCACGGACGGGCAACCATCACTTTCTCGTATTGCTCCTGAGTGACTTCGCAGGAACTGATGTAGAACGGTTTCGTGATCCTGACGAGGTGCTGAGGCATCTCCGCTTTGTCTGCTTGTGGTCGTTCCTTCTTGAGTTTGTCCGGCTTAGGACGGGGAGTTCCCATCTGAAATTCTCCGGCAGGGATGGGCACCAGTACCATGCCAACGCTGTTGGTCACCGGATCACTCAGGGCAAGCTGATCGGATGTCATGTGTTCCCTGACCGTTCCGGCGTCGGGGCTGCCCGAGCCGCAACCGGTAATTGTGAACAGCAGCAGAACAAAGAGCGAGATTCTCACAGTGCTATGGTTTCCCCGATAGCTATGGATGAATAAGTTATTTGATGGTTCCCCTGGAAAATGTTGCATCACAGCGATTTCAAAACTCGCCGACGACCTCGCCGCCGCCTCGTGTATGGAGCTTTTGCCAGACGCCGCGGTCCTGGGCAGGACCACACCCGTTATTCCTGCGTGTGAAGTCGATATTCTCGCTGATGAATCGAGCGGAACCATCAGCCATCAGTGCCTGAATGCCGCCGGTGTGCAGGCTGCGAGCTGTCATCTGGCCGGTCGAGGAAGCGTCGAAGCAACCCATCGGAGGAACTCCCATCAGTCCCGATACGGCGCAGTTTTCCATATCGTCGGAATTAGGTTCTTTGCTGTTGGGAGCACTTCCGTCATTGAACATGGCGGCCGTTCCCGATCCAAGTCCCGGCATCGCCCAGCTGCCTCGCAGGTCGTGTTCGTTCAGGCCACCTCTCAGTTCGTTTATGGCGATGGTGTTGGATGTGCCGTCGGTGATATCGCGTATTCGTACGACGCGATTGTAGGTTCCGATTCCGCCATCACCACCGCGGTCTTCAATACCGTGTGCACATGGCGAGACATTCATGCCGTAGTTTCCTCGGGCCCATCCTCCGCCGGCGTAACTGCAGTGAGTTCCGTCACTTTGCGGATCCGTGGGGCATTTGTAGATGGACAACTCCGACGATCGACCTGGATTCTGATTAGCCGGAATGTTGAAGTTCCATTCACTGTAAAGCGGCTGCTGATCCACGTACGGCAGCAGAAAGACCAGCCAGTTTGCGCCTTTGTCATCGTCGGCAATGCGTCCAGGATCGCCGTTCCGATTGATAAAGAACGGTGGGAAACAGCGGTTCACGTCGTGATAGTTGTGCAACGCGAGGCCGATTTGTTTGAGGTGGCTTTTGCACTGGGTTCGCCGTGCCGCCTCGCGTGCCTGCTGAACGGCGGGCAGCAGAAGTGCAATCAGGATCGCGATGATCGCGATCACCACCAGCAATTCAATCAAAGTAAATCCTCGTCGTGAAGTTTTCATGTCATCTGCTCAGGTGGGAGTGTGGGGGAGGGGCGGTTTCGGATTGTTCGAGTTCAAAACCGTGTTGTTCCAATTCTCGACGGCGATCGTTAAGAATGACATTGTCAATTCGTTGCAGTGCTTCCTTTCGCAGGGCTGGCGGACTGAATGAACGCGACCAGGTCAAGAATTTCTTCGGCCGTGTAGGTGTCCAGCAAGCCGACGGGCATGGTTGAGACATCGGCCGTAATACGTTCTTCGATCGATGACTTGCTGATCGTTTCAATTTTCTCGGGCTTCAGCAAATTGGGCAGCAGGCGAAGCTGATCGTCCGTTTCTTTGATGACAAGTCCGGTGAGCAGACGACCGTCATCAACCAGAATCATCTGTGTTTTAAACTCCTTGTGAATTTCGGCAGAAGGTTTGACGATCTGTTGCAGCAACTTTGAACCTTTGA
>JAPYTO010000218.1 GCA_029941865.1 Fuerstiella sp.
GCGGGTGACGTATTTCCGGCAGACTATCTGGCGATTCCCTGTGTCTGTGACTGGGACGGCGATGGCGATTCTGACCTGCTGGCCGGCGGTTTTGTGACCGGCTGGATCTTTCTTTTTGAAAACGTCGGCCAGCTGGACAATGGTACACCCGATCTGCGGGCGCGGGGTCCGCTTACGGTTGACGGCGAACCACTCGATACCGGTTGGGCAGCCGCGCCGGTCACGGTGGATCTGGATCATGATGGCGACCTGGACCTGATCTGCGGCGCGAAATCGGTAACGCCCGTTGGCGGAGACACCAGTGATCCGACGGGCAACCTGCAGTACTTTGAAAACGTCGGCAACCGCACTCGACCGGTGTTGAAGAAGCGACCTTTTCCTGCCAGTGGTCCACCGCAAACCGGAACGACTCTGATGGCGCCCGTCTGTGACTGGAACGGAGATTCACTGCCGGACCTGCTGCTGGTGACGCGATCTTCCATGCAGGTCTTTGCCGTGCCCAACATCGGTTCACGTAAAGTACCGATGTTCGATATGAGTGGCCCTGCCATATCCGCCGAGTGGACCAGTCAGTCACTTCCCCCCGGGACGTTTATGGATTGGAACCACGATGGCCTGCCGGATCTTATGAACCGTTTCAGCGTATTCCTTAACGACGGAACCGGTCTGCCGCATTCATTTTCGCGGCGAGTGAGCATCATGGCGGGGCAGCCGCCCATTCGACATCCGCCGCCGCACGGTGATGAGAATTCCTACGTGACATTGCACGACATGGATGGCGACGGTGACCACGACTGCATTTATGGTGCTCATAGTGGTTACATCTGGTTTCACGAAAATCGTGGCAGCGATGCCGCGCCGGTGATGGATACCGACGGATACCGTCTGCCGCTCATCGGTGGCGGACTGGTTCAGGTGGGCGAAGCTCCGGCAGACAAAGAACCGGGTTTTAACTTCACCGACCTGCAAGGTGCCCGCCCCAAACCAGCACCTGCCGATTTCGACCAGGACGGTCGCGTGGATCTCGTCGTCGGCGATACCTATGGCCGAGTTCGCTATTTTCGAAATGCAGGCCGTGGCGAAAACGGTCGGCACCGTTTTGCCGCACCGGTGATGATCCATCAAAGCAATTCACGTCTGAGCGTTCACGCGGCGGACTGGACGGGAGATGATGTCGCCGACGTTTTTGTCATCACCGGATCGCGTGTTGCTTTATTTCCAAACCTGGCAATGCCGGGGCGCGGCGAGTTTGGAGAACCAACCTCTCTGCCACTGCCAAAGAGCATCGGAGGATTTTATGGCGTCTCGCCCGGCGACATCAACGGCGACGGCGACACCGACATCGTTTACCACACGTCAGCCCGCATCACCTGCTATGTTGAACGATCGTTTCTGACGCATGGTTATCGTGCCGCAAAAATTATCAGCACCGAGACCAGAGAACAGTAGAGTGGTGTATTTATTCCCGACCGAAAATCACCAGCTTTGCTGGTGAGCACTCATGAAACTTTGCCGTTTATGATACCAGCACGCAGCGCCAGCAAGTGTGTTTCACGAACGCTTGAGATCCACTCGCTGGGCGTCGAGCTTGTGTTGTGGCCCGTTCCGGGGGCCTTCCTCATCCCACCGTGGTCCACATTCTCGTAGGCCATGCTGGCTCGTGGTGATCGCGGTTTCTCCGGCCGGAATGCGTCTGTCGCGGCCACAAATCAACGCCAAATGCTGTCGCGGAATTCAATCCGGGGACACCGGGGCTGTCGTGAAGTCCAGGCCAACCGTTACGAATCGGTGATCGGAACCAACGTCGGTGCCGACGTCGTATGACGAACACGCCAATTCATCCGTCGTCAGTACGTGGTCCAGGACGAGACCAAACGGAAACACCTGGTATCGATACCACGTTGGGGTGATGTCGAAGTTGTGACATCTTCGCTGTAGATGGGAAGCGTGTTCAAAGTTTGCGTAGATGGGAGACCATGGTGTCAGGTTCAGGTCTCCCATCACGATGATGGGCGTACCGGGAGTCTGCTTTTGCAGGAATCGAACTTCTTCCGCCAGTAGCTGCAGATGTCTGTTTCTGTGAGAGAACCCGCGTGTCCCCATCGGCGGCAACGTGTGTGTGGCTACAACCTGAAACCTGCGTCCATTGACCTTGACGACAGCCACGATGGATTGAATGGCTTCTTCGTTGAAGTACGTCAGCTTCGCTGATTCAAACCTGTGTCGGGAATACAGGCCAATCCCAAAGTTGCCGTTGTCCTGCGAATCAACAAGTGAGAACGGATAGTCTTTCTGAAAAGCGTTTGCCAGATGCTTCCGCAGACCGGAGCTGATTTCCAGAACCGCGATGATGTCGGCATCTGCAGAACGCAGCTGCGATTCGATCGCCGCGTAGTTCGAATTACTGGTGAACACGTTGGCCGTTGTGACGGTAATCGCCGGTGCCAACGCATCGTGCGTCTGCTGCCGAACAACAGTCGAGAAAAACGGCAGATGAATCGCCAGCAAAAAAACGTGCAGCAGCAGCACCCGCCATCGTCGAAAGACGCACGTCACAACCGCAGTTGCAATCAGGCCAATCACCCACTGGACTCGCAGATTTGCACACAGATCGCCGAGCCAGAAGTTTTCGGCAAGCAGCGACAGGAATGTCGCAGCCGCCAGAGCGACAACCACCACGGTGGTGTACCGCCGCATGCGATCACGGACCGCACGAGCGACGCGGTTGCCGGTCTGCGTCGGTTCGCTCTGATTCCTGTCGGGCTGAGACACAAGATCGTTATTGTTCACGGCTATGGACCGTCCTGGGAATCCCTGCCGCGATCAATGCGGGTCGATTCACAGCTTCCGAGCGGTAGCTCGAATCAACCGGCGAAGCCGGCCCGCATTAAATGTATTGGTTGATGAGGTTCTCCAGCATCTCCTGACGTCCGCTTTGGTTGGCGTCCGCTTCGCCTTTTTCCGTCATGTACGCTTCGAGTTCCGTGAAAGTCGCGCTACCCTGCTCGATGCGTTTGCCGATGCCTTCATCGTAGCTGCTGTACCGTTCCCGAACGATGTCGGCCAGGGCCTGATCGGACCGAATTCGGGCGGCCGTTTTCAGACCGCGAGCAAACGCATCCATACCGCCGATGTGGGCATGAAACAGGTCCACGGGGTCAATGCTTTCCCGGCGGACTTTGGCATCAAAGTTTGTGCCGCCGGAGCCAAGGCCATCCTGAGACATGATGACCAGCATCGTCTGCGTTGTCAGATAGATGTCGGTGGGAAATTGATCCGTGTCCCAGCCCAGCAGCAGGTCGCCGGTGTTGGCATCAATGCTGCCCAGTGCGTCCTGAATTCGAGCGTATTCAAGTTCATGCATCATCGTGTGACCAGCCAATGTTGCGTGGTTGGTTTCGATGTTCAGTTTGACGACGTCCAGCAGGCCGTACTGGCGAATGAAGTTCAGGCAGGCGGCAGCATCGAAGTCGTATTGATGCTTGGTCGGTTCCTTGGGCTTTGGTTCGAACAGAAACTGTCCGGTGAAACCAATTTCTTTGGCGTAGTCGTTGGCCATGTGCATGAAGCGGGCCAAATGGTCCAGCTCACGTTTCATGTTCGTGTTGTACAGGTTCATGTACCCTTCACGACCGCCCCAGAAAACGTAGTTTTCGCCGCCGAGCATATGAGTTACTTCGATGGCTTTTTTGACCTGAGCCGCTGCATATGCGAACACGTCGGCGTTGGGGCTGGTGGCAGCGCCATGCATGAATCGCGGATTTGAAAACAGATTGGCCGTGCCCCACAGAAGCTTGACACCCGTCGCTTTCTGCGATTCCTTCAGTTTTTCCGCGACGGCATCCAGATTGGCGTTGCTTTCCGAAAGAGTCGCGCCTTCCGGCGCGACATCGCGATCGTGAAAACAGTAATAGGGCACACCCAGTTTGGTAATAAATTCAAATGCCACGTCCACTCGGCGAAGGGCGTTATCCAGCGAATCTGTCCCGTCGTCCCACGGGCGACTCAGAGTCGGCGCACCAAACGGATCAACACCGGTGCCGCGAAACGTGTGCCAGTAACAGACACTGAATCTCAGCCAGTCCTTCATGGTCCGGCCTTCGATCATCTCCTCAGGGTTGTAGTGTCTGAACGCCAGCGGATTTCGGGAATCGGGGCCTTCGAAGGCAATCGTTGGAACGTCGGGGAAAAACTCGCTCATCGAACGTAGACTTTCAGGGCAATAAATGACAAACCGCAGCTGGCTGCAGATTCAGAAATCCGAACAGAAGACCGCAGTTTAGCGAGGCGCGTGTTGGAATAAAATCAGACGCCGGGGTTGTCTGCAACGTTGCGCGAAATGTGCAACGTCCACAGTAGTCCTGGTGACTGCCCGGCATGACCACCGGCAGTTCTGCAGAGCAGCGAAATAACCAGCAGATTTTGCCGATTTCTGACAGGTTCGACTGCAGGGATGCGGGACGCCTTGCTGAAATGGGGTCGATTGGCCATCGGATTCTGTGGTAACCTGCCCAGCGCATTGAGCTAAGAATTTCCCGGAGGTTCACGGATGAACATATTGCAACGACTGAACGTAATTTTCTGTGCCGGCGCCATTCTGTCATCGGCTGCCGCGGCGCAGGGTGCAACGCCCACGGACGGCGCTGAAAAACACCTGCTGCGATTCAATTTCAAGGAAGGTGAAACGCTGCGGTACGAGACTGAGCAACGGGTCACGCAAAAGGCCGTCGCTGCAGCTGGTGCCAAAGTCGATTTGTCGACGGTGAAACAGACACGCCTGTTCCGGGTGGGTGAAGTCAGCGAACAGGGTGAGGCGCGGGTCTCGATGCAGTTCGAACACGTTCGCATGGAATTAAAGTCGGACGATCAACCGGTTGAGGTATTCGACACGTCCATGGAGGACTCCGACGTACCGGTCAAGTTCCGAGCCGCCGCGCGCAATCTGAAGAAACCTGCCCCCACGTTCGTCCTGCGGTTCGATGGCACGCCCGTGTCCGATGAGGGCGTTGAACGCATCCCCAAGGGCGGGCAGGCCGGTTTCATGATGCCACTGCCACAGGAACCGATTGCCGTTGGCGAAACATGGAAAGTCAACATCGAGCCGCAGGTCCGAATTGCCGAAGGAGTCATGCGAACGATTTCCTTGTTGCGAACGTACCGGTTACAGGAAATGAAGGGCGATATCGCCACTATTACATTTGCTACGTCGATTGCATCAAGAGTCAGGTCGCCGGCCACCAAGGCGCAGCTGCTGCAGGCCACGCCCAAAGGCAAAATTCTGTTCAACGTAAAGATCGGGCGGGTGTTGGAGCGGGAAATCACATTCGACCGCTCGGTGCTTGGAGCTGTAGGGCCCAATTCCCTGGTGAGCGCCAAGGGAAGAACGACCGAAACATTGCTGCCCGATGACCAGGAACAGGCCGCCGTGTCGGCTCGTTGACAGTTGGCCCAGGACTTCGTACCCCGCAATTATGTCCCGCAAATCCTTGCCAGCAACCATGGAACGATCTGCGATTCCAGTGTGCGCCAGCACGGCCTGAAGCCAGAGGCGCATAGCACATCCAAACGGCCCAATGATGTGCCTGTCGGGTTGCAAATTTGCGTGGCAACGGCGAGTCAATTCTGATGTGTCCGGAGCGACTTGAGTGTCCGGCGACGTACCGCTTGGCATGGGCCAGACGGTTCCGCGGGACTTTACTGTCTGAAAGTCAAAGCTGCATGCCTCTGCACAGGACAGAAGTCAGAGGCATGGCGGATCGTACATAACTCAAGGCAGGACGCGATGTTTAGTGCTTTTGGGATGAATGGGAAGTTTGTGTTTACTAGACTCTGCGTTGATTCAGGGGAAGGGTTTGTCTGCTGAGCAGGTGGAATGGAGGTTCATGAGCCGAACGGAGCGGCATCGCACCCCTTTAGTAACGGGCCAGAAATGGGTGTCTTTGGATAAGGAATCTGCCGTGACGTTGAAATGTATCCGTGTCGTTGGGTGTCTCTGTGCGCTGTTGGTTGTTTCGGCATCGGCGCTGGGTGGCGGTTGGGAACATGACTTTGAAACGGCGTTGAGCCGAGCGAAGGCCAGCGAGCAACCGCTGTTGATTCACTTTCACGCAGACTGGTGCGGGCCATGTCGCAACATGGAACGTAATGTACTCAATACGGCAGAGGTTTTGTCGGCGTTGACCACGAACCTTGTGGGCGTCAAAGTTGAGAGTGATGCACGCCGAGACCTGGTTCAGCGGTACGGCATCACGTCCTTGCCCACCGATGTCATCATCGCACCGAATGGCAACGTGTTGCATCGAGCATCGGGCACGACATCTCGCTCGGGATATGTGGCAAAGTTGACCCGTTTCGGCAAGCCCTCGCGTATGCAAACGTCGACCGTTGCAACTCAGCCGGCAACGACGCGCAACATCAAGGTCACACAACGTACTCAGCTGCCTGTGCAGACACAGCCTCGACACAGTCCAATGACCGTTGCCGTTCAGGAACAGTCAGTCGACGTGCAGGAACAGTCGGTTGCGGTGCAGGATCAGACCGTCGTCGTGGCGGAACAGACTGTCGCAGCGCAGGAACAGACTGTTGCCGTGGCGGAACAGGCGGTCGACACACCATCCAGTCGGACGTTCGATGCAGAGTTCACACAAATCGATGATGCCGAAGATCCCGATCCTTCACTGACCGCGACACTTCGTCGTGAATCGGGGTGGCGGATCGGACTCAATGGATACTGTCCGGTGGCGTTGTCGACCGGATCGAAATGGATCAACGGCACCACTGAGTTTCGGCATGAATACCAGCGGGTCAGCTATCTTTTGAGCAGTGCCGCGCAACTGAAGAAGTTTGCGGCGAATCCTGGAAAGTACATTCCGTATCTGCATGGTTGTGACCCCGTCGCATTGCAGGACGAAAACAGAATTCAGTCCGGTGCGATCGAGCTGGGAGCGATGTATCGGGAACGCGTCTATTTCTTTGCGAATGAGCGCAACCGAGCGGCCTTTCTGGCGACTCCGGAGAGTTTTTCTGCCGAACAGGCCGTGGCAGTCGCTGATTGAGCAACTGCCAACGCCGGGCAGATTCGGAGCGGCCCGGCTGCGCGTAATTCAACCCATGGAAAACACCGGGCGGTGACGGAAAGACGTGACGAAGGGCGGAGTCACGGAATGTTGAGAAACCCGGAGGGTGGCCGGTGGTTGGAGCGAGGAACGAGTGAAACCCCGGGGCCGGCAGCGCCGGTTTGATTTTCCTTCGCAGGCTCAGTCCAGCCTCCGGCCACTCACCCGTCCGACACCACAATCCGTTACTGCACCCGTGAGGAAGTTCACGCCGCTCTGCGTTTCGGCGTGTGACCAATTCTTCTAGTGACCAGCGTTCTTATAACTTCCTGCTGGTGGATGTTGCCCCCGGTCGCGAGTATGATGCGCACAGCTGGCGGGAACAGTTTCCGTCAGCCTCGTTTGCGAGTTCCTGGACTGGTTACCGTGATTTCATCGACATCAGGGAAACGTCAAACCATCCTGGCGATGTTGTGCTGGGTCGCTGCCATCGTGACGGGCGAAGCGGCAGACGACAGGATCGACTTCAACCGCGACGTCCGGCCCATTCTGTCCAATCATTGTTTTGCATGCCATGGTCCGGACGCCGAACAACGGCAGGCCGACCTGCGGCTGGACCAGCGTTCCAGCGCGATCGCCACCACTGATGACGTGGCAGCGATTGTTCCCGGGAACGCGGCCATCAGCGGATTGGTGGAACGCATAACGTCCCGCGATGAAGACGTACTTATGCCTCCGCTGGAATCCGGCGAACGCCTCAGTGACGAGCACGTTGCCATTCTGAAACGATGGATCGATCAGGGAGCGACATACGCGAAGCACTGGTCGTTCGAACCCATCAATCGCCCTGGGACTCCAGACGTTGTTCCCAGCGACTGGCCGAAGAATGCAGTGGATGCGTTCATTCTGGCACGGCTGAATGCCGCCGGAATCGAACCGTCGACCGAGGCTGATGAGGCAACTTTGATACGGCGAGTTTATCTGGATCTGCTGGGGCTTCTGCCGAGCATCGAACAGGTCGACGCGTTTGTCAGCGACACAGAACCGCGAGCCTATGAACGCATGGTGGACGAAGTTCTGCAGAGTCAGCATTTCGGTGAGCGGTGGGGGCGGCACTGGCTGGACCAGGCACGGTACGCAGATTCGCACGGCTACACGAACGACAACGAACGATCGATCTGGCTGTATCGCGATTGGGTTATTGCAGCATTCAATCGCGACCTGCCCTTTGATCAGTTTACGACCGAACAACTGGCCGGCGATCTGCTGGACAACCCAACGCTGGCGCAAAAGGTGGCGACCGGTTTTCATCGCAACACGTTGATCAACAGCGAAGGCGGAACGAAAGCCGATCAGTTTCGCGACGAACAGGTAAAGGATCGTACGGACACAACCGGACTTGTCTGGATGGGGCTGACGGTGGGTTGTGCGAAGTGTCACTCCCACAAGTTCGATCCAGTGAGCCAGGCCGAGTATTACCAGCTTTATGCATTCTTCAATTCTACAGTCGACCGGAATTCCGTGACACCAACTGTCCAGGTGCCGTCGGTCACACAGACACGGCAACTTGACGAACTGGCGAAGTTGAAGGCATCACTTTCAGGGCAGTTGGCCAGTGACACAGACGTCGACAGGCGACAGGAAAACTGGGAAAAAGATATCGCGATAAAAGCAAAAGATGCCACCGCAGAAACCGACGACGGGATGTTGTGGCAGGTGCTTCCGCTGTCGGGCAAGTCGACGACGGAGACCACGCTCAAGAGCCTCGACGATCGCTCGTTGCTGGCGATGGGGCCAACAGCGGACGTTGAAGAATACCATTCCACGGCACGGAGCCCGCTGACGAAAATACGGTCTGTGCGGCTGGAAGTATTGACCGATGACAGCCTGCCCCAAAAAGGCCCCGGCCGTGCGGGCAGCGGCAACTTCGTTCTGTCTGAATTCTGGTTTCGTACCGGCGATGGTCGCGAGCTGAGGTTTGCTCGAGCGGGTGCAGAGCATTCTCAGGCAGGCTACGACGTGGCAAAGGCCATTGACGGCAAAGGTGATACCGGGTGGGCGATCAATGGTGCTCCGGAAGGCACCCCGAATCTCAATCGCACGGCGTGGTTCGTGCTGCCCGAAACGCTGGAGGTCGAGGAGGACCATGCGCTGACCTTCAAAATGCAATTCACCCGAAAGATGTTCAGTCTGGGCCGATATCGCCTGAGTATTTCCTCAGACGAATGGGTCGATCGTCCCGGAGTGATTCAGCTGGCCAGGCTGATTGCCGTGGCACCGGACCAACGCAGTACCGAGCAGAAAGCGAAGCTGCGCAAGGCGTTTGTCCAGTCGGATCCCGAACTGGCCGACATCGATCGTCAGCTGACGGAAACAACAAAGAAGTTTGACGCAATCAAACGCGCCATTCCCACGACGATGATATTTCAGGAGCTGGAAAAACCGCGTCAGGCCTACCTGCAGGTTCGCGGTGATTTTCTGCGGCCGGGCGAGAATGTCCAGCCGGACGTTCCGGGTGTTCTGCCGGGTCTGCCTTCGGCCGACAGGCAACTGAATCGACTTGACCTTGCCAAATGGCTGCTCAGCAAAGAACACCCTTTGACCGCACGCGTGCGGATGAACCGCATCTGGATGCGTTTGTTTGGCCGAGGGCTGGTGGAAACGGAAAACGACTTCGGCACTCAGGGGACTTTGCCGTCGCATCCTGAACTGCTGGACTGGCTGGCCGCGGAATTTATGCAGCAGGGATGGTCCACAAAGGCGATGTTACGACTGCTGATGACGTCCGCTGCGTATCGGCAAAGTTCACGCACACGACCTGATCTTGCCAGCATTGACCCGCAAAACCGACTGCTGGCTCGACAGTCACGTCTTCGGGTCGAGGCAGAGATCATTCGTGATCTGGCACTGGCTGTCAGCGGGAAACTCAGTCAGAAAATCGGCGGTCCCGGCGTCTACCCGCCGCAACCCGATGGCGTGTACGCCTTCACGCAGAGAAAGAAAAACTGGAAGACCAGCCAGGATGAAGATCGCTTTCGTCGCGGCATGTACACGTTCTTCTATCGCAGTGCACCCTACCCGATGCTCAGCACCTTTGACGTGCCGAAGTTTAATCAGGTCTGCACCAGCCGGGACCGGTCGAACACGCCGTTGCAGTCACTGACGCTGGCAAATTCTGAAGCTCTGTTTGAACTCGCGGAAATTTTTGGCCAGCGTATTATCGCAGAAGGTGGTGACTCGGATCCCGATCGACTGCAGTTTGCCTTTCGCACCAGTTTTGCCCGTCATCCAATGGCGGCCGAAGTTGCTCGCCTGCAAGTTTACACACAGAACGTTCGCAAACGATTCAGTGAAGAAGATAAAGTCTGGACAGCGGTCGCGCGAGTCATCATGAACCTGGACGAATTTGTGACTCGGGAGTGAGCCGACGAACAGTACCAATTGTTTCGCTCGTGCAGTGTTTTTCCAAACCCGAAGCGTGAGCGAGGTGATCGACGCAACTTGTCTGCTCGCTTCGGGTTCATATGAACAGGAAACTGGTGCTGTCCGAGCAGACAGTCAATTCCACCTGCCAACCCCATGGCTGCAAGATGAACGACAACCTTCCTCCCTCAACCCATCCCCTGTTGGCATCCACTCGCCGAGGCTTCTTTGGCCATGCGGGACTGAGCATCGGCAGCATGGGGCTCGCGTCCCTGCTGGCGGATTCGTGTTCCGCCGGCGCGGTCGCGCAGCCTGTCGCCAAAGCCAAAGCGGTCATCTATCTGTTTATGGCGGGTGGTCCCAGTCAGCTTGAGTTGTTCGAAAATAAGCCGAAACTGGCGGAACTGTCGGGACAGAAGCCTCCGGAAAGTTTCATGAAGGACAGACGTTTCGCATTCCTGAAAGGAACCGAAACACTGCTGGGGCCGCGGCAGAAGTTTCACCGCTACGGAGAAAGTGGAGTTGAGCTTAGTGACCTGTTGCCCTACCACCGGGAGATCGTTGACGACGTTTGTTTCGTGAAGGGCATGGTGACAGATGTATTCAATCACGGGCCTGCCAAACTGTTCATGCAGACCGGGTCGCCTCAGCCCGGACGTCCGTCCATGGGTTCGTGGGTGACTTATGGAATCGGCAGTGAATCGGCCAACCTGCCCGGATTCGTCGTGTTGCAATCCGGTCCCCGCGGGCCTCGCGGCGGTTCGGCCCTGTGGTCCAGTGGTTTTTTGCCGACGAATTATCAGGGTGTACCGTTTCGCGGGCAGGGCGACCCGATTCTGAATCTAAAAAGTCCGGCCGACTATGATCGTGACGCTCAGAGAGAGTTCACCGACACAGTCAGCGGCTTGAATCAACTGCGGTTTGACAGCGTTGGCGATCCTGAAATTCAGACTCGAATTGCGGCCTATGAAATGGCCTACCGCATGCAGATGAGTGCTCCGGAACTGATGGA
>JAPYTO010000219.1 GCA_029941865.1 Fuerstiella sp.
GCGGACCGTTTTTATAGGCTTCTTCAAGAGCACCTTCCGGCAGCGGGTTCTTTGCACCTCGCAGAGTTGATTGAAATACTGAACACGTTGTCAGCAATTCTCAGTCAGAAAGCTCACTCGATTCTACAAATTGCGTTGTGATTGGTCCCGCGGGAACTCCAGTCGTTTCTTCAATGCCGTGTATCGCTGCCCGGTATCCACTCGTCGCACGGCCATTGAGGATTGATTTCAGCGAGACAGAGTTTAGTTGTCAAGGAGTTCGCGTTGAAGAGCGTGGAGCAGCTTAGGGAGGTCCTTGTATCCTCGAATTCTGTGGAAGCCATGTTCGGCTCGCAGCAGGCCGGTGTGTTCAACGGAGATGTGCACGCTGTCGTCGTCTGGAAGCTGGATCGACTCAGCCGGAACCTCCGGGACGGTGTGGACACTCTTGCCGACTGGTGTGACCGTGGGCTGCGTGTTGTGTCCGTGACGCAGCAGATCGATTTCAACGGCGCTGTCGGAAAGATGCTCGCTGCTGTGCTTCTCGGAATCGCTGAGATGGAATGTGAGTCCATCCGTGAACGACAGGCTGTCGGTATTGCCGCGGCGAAGGAACGCGGCGTTTATTCAGGACGAAAGCGCGGCACGACGAAGGGGAAACCGGCTCGTGCCGCCGAATTCCGGGCCAAGGGGCTGAGCGATTCTGAAATCGCCCCCGCAATGAACGTGAGCAGGAGAACTGTCCAGAGGTACCTGCGGCAGTAGTTCGCCGGACGCCAGCTGAAGGTCACGGATTCCTTAGAATTCTGCCTCGCTTTACTGGGGTCCGTGGTCCCCAGCACGTCACACACATCCGCTACCACCCATTCCGGCTCGTCAGCAGTCCCGACCATGCGGGCCTGCTTGCCTTCAAACTCCAGATTTATCAAACTCAGTTCCGACATGACGACTCCATCCGTTTTGTGATGTCACGGCCTGATCGGGGCTCCCGCCGATTTGCGTCGCGGCCATTTCCGCTCCTTCAGCTGAGAGCCCAATCATGCACGCTCCCGCCATTCACCGTTGGTGTTGTTCACTTATCATGATGTCTTTGCTTTCGGTGGCTCCGATGGCCGGCAATGCCGCGGACCCGACCAAGCCGGAGCCAGTTCTTCCGACCATGAAGGATGTGCGATACGGCCTCTGTGAGCGCAATGTCCTCGACTTCTACAAGGCTCAAAGAAAAAACCCCACGCCCGTGCTTATTCATATTCACGACGGTGGTTGCCCTGGGCGTTGCCCACGCGGTTAAAGGCAACACCGGCGACACGGTGAGCCCGACGTCCAGGGGAATGGGTACCCATGACCTGCGGACGCAGCGGAGTGACCTTGTCGTCGCTATTCGGGTCGAAACGATCGAATTAGAATCCAGGTCACAGTCTGATTAGCATCACGGATCGCATCGTCCGTCCGAATCAGGTTACTTTGGTGTCTGATTCGATTGCCACGCGTCAGGCAGCGCCAGCGGTCCCGGACGCACAGCGCGGGGCCAGTGTCGCACCCGGACCTGTGTCCGTCGCGTGTCCGCTGTCGGGCGGCCCCGGCTTACCAGTCGCCGACTTCTTCGGAGAGTTGGCACCATTTTTCTTCGGCATCGCTGAGCTCGACCTGGATGGCGTTGATCTGGTTATGCAGATCGAGGGCTTTGGTGGCGTCGGCCGTGTTGAGCATTTCGGCGTTTAGTTCTTTCTTTTGATCGTCCAGACGGGCGATGGCTTTCTCCATGTTGCGGAGCTGTTTGCGCGCGTTGTGCTGTTCCTTACCACTTAACGATGGCTTGGCTGCAGAACCGGCGCCGCCCTTTGCTGGAGGCGCGGTCGCCATTTTGTTGCCGGATCGCTGCCGTTCACCTTCCTCGATTTCGTTATTGACCGAATACAGGTAGGCGTCATAGTCACCGTGGTAGTTGCGAGCGCGACCGTCACGGACTTCGATCACGTTTGTGGCGATTCGTTTCACGAAGTGACGATCATGACTCGTGAACAGCACAGTGCCCTTGTACTTCAGCAATGCTGTTGCCAGCGCTTCGACCGTTTCGACATCAAGGTGGTTGCCCGGTTCGTCCAGGATCAGAATGTTGTAGTCGCCCAGCAACAGGCCAGCCATACAGACGCGGGCACGTTCGCCGCCGGACAGAACTTTGATGGGCTTCTGCACGTGGGAACCTCGGAATAGAAGTGCTCCCGCCACGTTCAGGCAGTCCTGAGTGGTGTTGCCCGGCATGGATTTGTATTCGAGATATTCCAGTACCGTCTGATCTTCCGGCAGGTTCGAATAGACGTGTTGAGCGTACGTTCCGATTTTACAGCCGTAGCCCCATTTCACCTTGCCTTCGATGGGCTTCAGCGAATCCACCAGTGTACGCAGTAACGTCGTTTTTCCCTGCCCGTTGTCACCCACGATGGCAGCACGCTGCTGATGTTCCACTTCGACGTTGACATCAGTGGCGACCGTGTGATCGGGATAGCCGATGGACACGTCGATACAGCTGACGGCAGGGCCCTGCCGAGGTTCCACGACAGGAGCCTTGATGGATGCCGTGGGCAGATTCGATTCGATGTCCTTCGTCTGCAGTCTGTCCAGTTGCTTTTGCTTGGAACGAGCCTGGCTGGCGGAGGTGGCTCGAGCTTTGTTTTTTTCAATGAAGCGTTGCAGTTGTTTCTGTTTGGCCATGACGGACGCGTTTGTGCGTCCGTCACGAATCTTGTCTTCGTCGAGTTTTTCCAGAAATGGTCCGACCTTCCCAGCGTACATCGTGAGTTTCCCGCGGGACAGGTCAAGCGTCTGGTCGCACGTGGCGGTCAGGAAGGCTCGATCGTGGGACACGATCAGGCACGCTGCCGGAAAGTTCAGCAGAAAATGTTCCAGCAGAATCTGAGTTCTCAGGTCCAGAAAGTTGGTGGGTTCGTCCAGCATCAGCAGATTCGGATCGTGCAGCAGCAGGGCTGCCAGCTTGACGCGTGTCTGCCAACCGCCGGACAGATCATTCACGGGGCCGTTCAGATAGTCGCCCTTGAGTTCAAACTGACCGGCCACTTCGCCGCACTTCCAATCCGGCTGATCGCTGTCCCGCATCAGAAAATCCAGAGCGGATTCGCCCGGTTCGAACGGGTCGTGCTGACGCAGATAGCCAACTTTCAGATGCGATCCTCGTATGACTTCTCCGCTGTCGAGTTCTTCCGTACCCAGCAGGATCCGCAGCAAGGTCGATTTGCCGGCACCGTTGCGTCCTATAAAGCCAACCTTCATGCCGTCGTGAATGGTCGCGCTGGTACCGTCGAGGAGAGTCTGGTCGCCATAGGTTTTGACGCCATCTTGAATTTGTAGAAGAACGGCCATGTTGCGGAAGGGGTTGTAGACAAGGGACCGAAAAGTGTTTCAGATGGTGCTGCGGGGCAGCGACGAAACTCACAGATGGCGGTCGCAATCACCGAAGTTCGGAGATTGCGACAACGCAGAGACAGATCCGGGAAGACTCTCATGCGTAGGATTCGGTCGTTTGCCGAGCCTCTCTGAGCGATCAGACAGCGACGTTTACAATGGCCCGTCGAACGCTTCAAGTGCCGTTTGTCAGTTTTAAGACTGGTCCTCGTTATTGGCGAGGATCACACGGCAGAACCGACGTTCTTTTTCACTGACGGGATTCTTTCCCAGTCCGTCGGGAGACGCACGGGAATAACCCTGGCGTCGCAGACGGTACAACGAAACACTGAGTCCCGGTCGCCTGCAAATGCCGGGACTCTGGTGACTTCAGACATTGTGTGCCATATATGTGGAACCTAAAGCGCCTGAAACGTGTCAGGCAGGGCACCGCTGCGCTCGCTGGCAGCTGGATTCAGCGTTATGATTTCCGCCAGCAACACCGGCACCTGATTTTTTACGTTTTCGCCCCGGAGCCCATTTCCCGTGAGTAGCATCGCCGCCCTGGACAGCAAGTCCACCATAGATCTGTTCAACGACTACGTGATCCCCAACTACACGCGGTATCCAGTGTCACTGGTCAAGGGCGAAGGGTCACGTGTCTGGGACGCAGAAGGACGCGAGTACCTGGATCTGTTTCCCGGGTGGGGCTGCAATATTCTGGGATATTCGCCGCCTGCGGTCGTCGAGGCCATTCAGCAGCAGGCGGCTCGGCTGATTCATGTTCCGAATACGTGGCACATGGAGCAACAGGGCCGGTTCGCGGAGTTCCTGTGTTCGCGAAGTTTCGGCAAAGCATTCTTCTGCAACAGTGGTGCGGAAGCGAATGAGGCGGCGATCAAGCTGGCTCGTCTGCACGGTTCCGCAGAGGGACGATTTCGGCTGATCACCTTCGAACGGGGATTTCACGGGCGAACGATGGGGGCACTGGCCGCGACGGCTCAGCCGAAATACCACGAAGGTCTGGGGCCGCTGGTCGCTGGTTTTCGGTACGCTGCGATGAACGATCTTGAGGGCGTTGCCAGCCTGGTCGACGACGAGACCTGTGGCATTATGATCGAGCCGGTGCAGGGCGAGGGCGGCGTTCGCATTCCCGATCCTGAGTTTTTGCAGGGGCTGCGAAACCTGTGCGACGAACATGGGCTGCTGTTGATGTTTGATGAAGTTCAAACGGGCATGGGCCGCACCGGAGAATGGTTCGCCTACCAACACACAGGCGTGGAACCGGACGTGATCACAATGGCAAAAGGCATCGCTGGAGGTGTTGCGTGTGGAGCCATGATTACGAAAGACCAGTACGCTGGCGATCTGCGTCCAGGCATGCACGCCAGCACCTTCGGCGGAAATTCTCTGGCGATGGCGGCAGGTTTAGCCACCGGCGAAACGATCGAACGTGAGGGCCTGCTGCAGTCGGTAAAGGAAAACGCAAACTACATCCGAGAACGATTGGAAGTGGCTCGGACGTCCATTCCAATTATCAGGGAGCTTCGAATCTGCGGCATGATGATTGGCATTGATCTGACAGTCCCCAGCACCCCAGCTGTTGGCAAAGCCATGGAACGTGGAGTGTTGCTGAACGCCACACAGGATACGGTCGTGCGCCTGCTGCCTGCGATGAACATCAGTCGGGAAGAACTGGATCAGGGGTTGGACGTGCTCATTTCTGTTCTTCATGAAATGGCGGAAGCTGAATAACCGATTCACGAGGATTCAACGAAAGCCGTTTACCAGTTGACGCAACCGGTTCCGGCACCGTTCTAACGTCGCGTTATCGCCACTGGGCACCGGTCAGCAGCTGAACGGACGTCGACGGTCTGACGCTCCTAAAGCAACTTTGGGCACCTACGGACGAGATGTCCTGCCACTTAGACCGCGAACAATCCGCGACGCCAGACGGTAGACCACATCTGTCGGGCGACTTGCAAATATCGCAGTTTCCGTGGCATCCGTCGCTTTTACGACCCCTGCGGCTCGGTAGATGCGATCGTGCAGCAGCTGGTCCCGCTTGTTCGGCGATCGAATCATGCGGTTGAGCACGACCACGGCATGCCGCACACTGGCACGGTCCTGATAGGGGCTTCGGTGCAGGTCAACGCTCATGTGAATCGTAGACAAGCTTGTGGCGGCTTCTGAGTCTTCCATAACTATATTCACCAGCCAGGACAGTCATACGGTTGCGACAGTGGAGATGCACTGTTCTGAAGAGATGGCAACTCCGACATTCAGGTCATCGCAGAAACCGGGCAATTCCGGACATCCTTCTTTCCATTTTTTCAGGAGACGGCGACGGTGCGGAAATTACTGCTTTTTGCAACCGGCGTTTATAGGTCACCCCTGCGATGGAAGTCCTGGTGTGCTTAGGTGTTTCCTGGCTCGCGGCGACTTACGACGGGGCGGCGACGATGTTGAATCAACGTTCGTGTCCCGGAAACAGCAAAATGTGGTGTAGCCGGTGCGGTGGCGGGGGCTCGGTCCTGTGTAAGGATCCAGAGACTTCCCGTTGCAGATTGTTGTTCCAGACTGCCCTGCACTTCAGGAGAATGGCGGCCCCGGAGATTTCACCGACGAGTTTCATATGTTGTTTGAACAGCTGATTGACCACCTTCTCAACTTTTAGTTTGTTCTCGGGTGACTCAACACTTGCTAATTCGTCGAGTTCTCTGGTGTTTGCGGTCAGCAATGCCAGAAATTCACCACGAGAACCACCGTTGAGCACATTGTGCTCAAGCTCGTGAAGCCACCTGTCATTCGGATACTGACCACTGTCCTGGCGGCCCTGAAGATCAACAATGAGTTGCATTCTTGCACCTTCTGGCGCGGGCAGCCCCTTCCGCAATGCCTGCTGGAAGGCTTCGTCCGCCGCTTTGAAGTCGCTGAATTCCAATTCGATATAGGCGATGTTCAGCCACGCGGCGGCCGGGAATACACCGTCTTCCACAAGCTGCTGCCATTCTGTTCGGACAGCGTTCCACGAATCGCGTAACACCGCATTTGGGGCCACTGAGCCTTGTGCCGATGTCACCGTGAGGCTTTGCAGACGACATGTTCGGCAATAGAGATCAACAAGCCGACAATCCTGACTCACGGCCAGGTATGGCTGGACGATGTCGATCGCCTCCGCAAACTTCTCAGTCTCGATCAACGGCAGAGCGTCGTTAAAGGCAGCCTCAGGAGTTTGCTGGGCTGGAGGTGATTGCGTGCCCGTGGCACCAGCATCGTCTATGTCCAGGCCGCGAATTTCGGTCTCATTCCACATGGTAGCCGTCGTCAGTGTGATCACCATGATCAGAAGGAGGGCAGCGGCACCAGCCCAGGCACGCCAACTGTTCTTCCGAAGTGATGCTGTTACTTTAGTTTCAGGCGATTCTGATGCATTTGATATCGTTGCTGTCGGGATCGTTTTGACGACCGGCAGGGCGTCGGCCAGCATCTGTGACAGGTCGCTTGCCGCGACCGGCCGTCTTTGTCGCTCAAATGAAAGACCCGCCAGCAAGAGCTCAACGGCGGCAGGTGGAAAAATTGACGCGACTCTGCTGATTTGTTCCGATGCGACTCCATTTTTCTGTCGCTCAAGCATCGTCTCTGCTGCCTGACGTCGGGATTCGCTGTCGACGGTGACGACAAAAGGCGGTTGGCCGGTCGCGAGATGCCAGAGTGTGGCACACAATCCGAAGACGTCCGTTGCCTCAGTTGATTCGTGTTGTGTTCTGGCCAAACCATCGTTTGCATTCTCGCTCTCCGTCATGGAGTCGAGGAGGTTCAGGAGCTGCTCAGACGCCATGTATGGCAACGTGCCCCCGGCAAGTCGGAAATCGTCACCTTCGGACGAAGCCAGGTTGAAGTCGAGAAGGCTGACGGACAGGTCCGGCAGGATCAGGACGTTGCCGGGTTTGACGTCAAGATGCAGCACATCCTTGTGATGAGCGTGGGCCAGTGCATTCGCCAGAGTGATGCCCCACTTCAGTATTACGGTTGAGTAGTCGTCGTGCGGATTGACGAAGCCATAACCGGTGTTCGTGGATGTCTTCTCTTTCAGCGACGGGTCCACGTCGTTCAGCCTGCTGACGTGATGCATCAGCTCCGTGGCATTCTGGCTGCCGAAGTTCGAAGTTGCGTCAGCAAAGGTTGTCAACCACTCTGTCAGGTGATGCATCGTAACGCGGGTGACATACGGCATGCAGATGATGCCAAGTCCGGTTGCCTCGTCTGCGTGAACGGAATGGATCCTGGCGATGCCGTCGCATTCCAGTTTTCCAAGCAGGTCTGCTTCACGTGCACCGCGAATGCAGACCTTAACCACAACCTGACGATGCCCAGTTTCGCTTCACGAGCCACGAAAACTCGTGACAATGCACCTCGGCCAATCTGCTCTTCCAGCTGAAATTCGCAAAACGATTCGCCCGGTTTCGGCCATCGCTCCGCCGGCACTCCTTCCACCAATGACGGATGTTCGTGCAGTAGCTGGTCGAATTCGAGAATCCGGTACAACGACTGCTGAACGTTGCTGAAGTCTTTGACGAACTCCGTCGGAGTTACGTTCTTCCCGGCATCGGTGTCTCGGCAATACTGCTCGTATGCAAGATCGACGACGCACCCGGGAAACGCCTGAAGCAATGGATTTGCTGTCAATAGGTGCTTCGCTGAGAAACCTTGCTCGGGGCTGGACTTAATGAGTCTGGCAAGAAGTGCTCCAGCTTCCAATTGGTCAGCAGCCGACGGCTGTTGATCAGGTTTTGATGTTTCGCCGCCGATGCTCATTGCCGCCACCGCTGCAACAGTGAAAGTGCCAACAACCACCTCCGTGCCAACAAACCAGAGGAATCCAGGTTCGACTGAACACAACCATCGTTTGCCGATGAACGAACCGACTCAGGATGCCGATTCAGTATCGATTGATGCCTTCTGCGAGATCCGACTCAAAATGCGTCGAATGTGTCGCTCAGATACGCCCATTGCGGCTGCTATCTCTACCTGCGTCGCACCGGCACGCTTCAGCTTCAACACTCGAAGATGACGATCATCTTCATCCTTCACGATATGACCCCACTGCTCTTTCGCGACCGCAAACTGACTTGGTGTGGGTTGACTTATTTGCCGTCGATGATCTGTGACCACTGCCCCCATTTCGTCGTGAGTCGAATTCTGCGAAGGTCGCACCTGAGCTTTGCGTCCGGCATCAATCACCTTGTTGGACGCCATACGCATCAGAAATGCCGCCAGGTGTGTCTCGCTGTCAATGCGTTCAACGACGGAAATATGACCGAAAAAAGACGCCCACACAGCCTGTTCAAAGTCATGGGAATCGTACTGGTCGCGCACGCCCTGATTCATGCGGCGCCGGACTGCGCGCAGAATGTGACTGCCGTATTCGGAAATCAGCGTCTCGGTGGCTGCCGACTCTCCGGCAGCCACACCCGAAAACGATGCTGACCAATAACTTCGCCTGATTCACTCAACATTTGGGCCGTCCCACGCCAGAAAACTATTCCTCCTCAGTTCCAGCAGCCTCCGCTGTTTCCGTTCCTTCGTCCTCCGAAGCTTCTTCCGATTCAGGGGTTGCAACCACCGCTTTCACGGGCTTAACAGGCTCCTCTTCATCCGGCACCATCGGGTTGCCTTCCGAATCCAACGGCTCCTTAATTGGTTGTAGAAAATAACGCCGTTTCCCTTTTGCTAACAGCGCCTGGAGCTTTTCTTCTGCCTTGTCTCGTTCGTGATATAGGTAACGCCCCTCTTCGCGCATCGTACTGCTATAGAGCACCCATACGATTCGACGTCGAGCAGGTGTGTCGGCCTTCTTCTTCCGCGCACGAGTCGTCGTAGCCTTTTTCTTTGTCGCCTTTTTCTTTGTCGCCTTCTTCTTTGTCGTCTTCTTTTTCTTTACAGCCGTCTTCTCAGCAGCTTCCGCAGCTTCGACCTCACGACGTTTACTTAATCGGCTTTTGCCCATGTCCCATTGATTCCGTTGAAGCTTTCTGGGTACGCCCTCTGGTACCCGTGGATTTTGGTCGTTCGGCGCTTCAGCAAGCGGACGACACAGAATCGGGAAGATTAACAGTCCGCCGGGAAAAATGCCACTATTTCAGCCTTTTCCGGGGACTTTGACGCGTTTTGCACGGAATGGTGACTGGCACGAAGAGCAATCCCATACATTTCGCAGCCGCGCTGAAAGTGCATTGCGGCCGCTGTCCAACAAGTCGGCAGATGCGCTAATTGCCGTAGAGGGCCCATTTTGTCTGCCATTCAGGCGACGTTTGATGCCAACGGCCACTGATCGGCGCGAGCACATCCGGCCGTTCGTTCCTCGCACCAATCCGTGTGGTCGTCAGAACGAACGGCCTTAGGCCTCGTGGCGAGGCCAAGTGCCGCGACGAGAGCATCCATGCTCTCGCCAGGTCTTCCGCGAAGCCCGGTGAAGCCTGCGGTCGATTCAATGTCCACCAGAAGTATGACGATCACCTATCCATGGGCGATTCAGGCAGAAAACTGTCCAGTGCTTCCGTTGTCAAATCGTCATACTGTGCTGAATGGCCAGTCAAAAACTGTGCCCAATTTTGCTTATCCCAGATCTCTGCGTGATCATTGACACCAAGGATCACCACATCACGTTGCAATCCTGCCAGATTCAGCAGGCGATCAGGGATGCGAATGCGAGCCTGTTTGTCCAACACGACGCGCTCCGCCCGGGCGTAGAACAGGCGAAGAAACGTGCGGACGTTGGCTCGGCCGGGGGAGATATTGGCGAGCCGGCGGGCAAATCTGTCGAATCCTTTCGATGAGTAAAGCGAAATGCAACCTTCATTGCCCGGAGCAAGAAACAGCTCGCCATTACCGGCGACTGCGAAAGATTCCTTAAGTGGTTTGGGAACGGCTAAGCGAAACTTTTCATCAATCGTTCGTTCAAATGTCCCGGTTAGTGCCATTTCCGATCATGTTCCGTCGACACGTTGTGATATAACACGGTTCACGCCCCAACCTTACAGTAAATTGGTTCGGTGCTCCACTTCTCCCCACAAGTCACCACTGAGGTAGAATTTAACCGCCGCTGAGAGTAGGTCAAGGCGAGCACACGCGATCTTTCCCCTCAGCGCGGAACCTTCGGGCGCAGGTCGTTGGGGCGCAACGGATTGGCGAATTTCGTAAATTTCAAATTCGCGTTTTTGCGGCTCGATCGTCGGGCGTGGTTGCCAGTAGAGTACGCAGCAATTGGTCGTAACGATTTATTGCTGTCGGCCAGCTAAAGTGTTGTGATACTTTGATTTGCGCGTTTTGTGCAACCGAGCTGCGGCCTTCTGGATCACCCAGCACAGTTGTGATTCGTTCAGCGAGGGCCGCCGGATCGGCAGACGGGACGAGCCATCCGGTGATGCCGTCGTCAATGAGTTCTCGTGTACCATCGATCTGCGTGGCCACCACGGGCAGTGCATGCGCCATGGCCTCGAGGACCACATTGGGCATTCCTTCCCACCGTGACGGCAGGACCAGCACCGTTGATTCCCGCATCAGCTGCAGTACGTCGTGGCTATGTCCAACAAGCTGCACGCCGTCATTCAACCGCAATCTATCGATCTTATGTTGCAACGAGGACGCCAAGGGGCCGTCGCCGACGAAATTCAGCCTGCATTGGCAGCGCAAATCATCAGGTAACAGACGAAAGGCTTCCAGCAGGTCGAACGGCGCTTTTTGCGTTGTTAGTCGTCCCACGCTAAGCAGCATGTGCGGCGCGGGGTTTGGTGCATCTATGAGCTCTTCCGGAACGTCAACTCCGTTGGGAATGGATGTGACGACATCGCGTTGCAGGCCGCAAAGTGCGGCATGAGTTTCGGCCACGTGCTCACTGACCGCGACGTAGTGGTCGGAATAAGATCGAGTCCACCGGTCCGACAGGATGACCCATCGTCGGCGATCCGCCACACGGACTCCGGATACGACCAGTGGGCGCTGCCCGTGTTCACCACGTCGCCCGCAGCAACGTATTGCCAGTCTGCCGTAGATGTTTGCCTGGTGCAGAAAACACTGCACAAGATCCGTTGGGT
>JAPYTO010000220.1 GCA_029941865.1 Fuerstiella sp.
CGAGACTGCTTAGGTCAATGCCTTTGTGATCTCGCCGTCCAGAAGCGTCCCGCTCTCATCCCACTGGCGGCACCCGTCCCTTTGGTCCTGACCGGCTATTACTTGTCGATTTGCACGGCCAACCTGAACGACTGGACGAACACGGTGGCATGACGCTGATTGAAGAACTGGGCTGGGTGCTGCCGGACGCCGAGGTCGAATACGTCGGGATTGATCGAGACGCCCACCATGCCCGGTCAGCGGCTGCCAGAGAAACCGATAAGCAGCCGACCTGAGACAGACTGCTCTACACCGAAAGCGACATTTTCAGTAACCAGCACCCGGCAGCACTGAGCAGGCTGCTGTCCCCAGAAGCTACGGCGAAGACTGAATTCGGCGATTGAACAGCGGTGACATTTTTCCGGTGTACCCGTTTGTACCCGATTCGACTAAACGGCGATGAAAACCAATGCATTGCAATGCAATGCAACGGCCGATGAGGCAAACTATTGGTGTTAGTCGTTTTCGTGTCAGGTATTCGAGACCTTGACATCGTGGCGATCACTGTGTCAGAGTGGCTTTCAAGGTGATCGCCTGTGACGGTGATCGTCACGGTGTATTCGCCGTTATCAGCGTACACGTGGCTACCTGTGACAGTGTCGGAACCGCCGCCGACTGTTCCGGGCGTCGTATTGCCGTTACCCCAGTTAATTGTGGCTGTGTCTGAGTCCAGCAGGCCCACATCCGCAAAAACCTGGGAAACCGTGACAGGTGAGCCTTCGACGCCGACAACGGACAACAGACAGCGATCTTCCAATGCCTCAGTGGTCTGCGGCGCAGTTCCGGATTGAGGCGATCGTGCGTAACCCAAACGAACAATGCTGCGGCGTCGGCCTTTATTCGTGCGTCTCGAGGAGCGAATTCGAGTGATGGCGGAACGAAAGCAGGAAAGCCAGGAAGAAGTTAACATCGGAAATACATTCGGAAATTACGACAGAAAATGTTTAGAAAAAAGTTTGAGGAGGGGTGTAAGCAACGGGAAACCGGACCGTTCCACCAGTGCCCGAGCTGCCGGCACGGCTGGCGAAGTTTTGTCAGTTCGGCAAACAGACACGGTGGCGACAGACGGGTACCGCCTGCTGTTCTTCGCTGACGGAACGCAGTTGGTCACGCAGGCCATAACACATCGCCTTGCGTACCGACTGACGCGACCTGTGATGCCAAACCGAAACATACTTCGAACGCTGCGACAGCGGATTTCGCCAGGCGAGTGCTGCCGCCCCGTTCGCAGCATTTGATTTCCGCACATCGAACTGTGGCATGACCCCCGTGGACTGGTGCTGCTGACACCACTTATTTGTGGCAGAATCGCAACAGGGCGCCGCGGGCCACTCTTCACGAAATGAGACGGTGGGTGTGAGAGGTGAACGTGAAATGCGTCTGGCCGGCTGAGCGTGCGAAGAATGGCCGATGATCAGATTCCGCAGCTGATCACCACGACGACTGTATTTGATTGCCCGTTTCTTCATCAATGTCCCCTCACAGTTTTAATATACCTCGCGAATTGAGCTCCGGCTTTTCGCAGGTCATTCCAGTCATTGACGGACAGCCGGAAACGAGGACATGGGCGTGCGGCAGCCATGTCGGCAGATGGTAAAGTTTCAGGGTACGAATCTGCACACTGGAGCGGTTCAACACATTACGTGCCGGGGTACTGCCCTGTTCGTAATGGTGACTGTCGCTGCAGGGTGACTCTGTAGGGCACCATCGTGGCGGCATTGCCATTTCGCAGACGCCAAAACACGGCTGACAGCGTCGGAAGTGAGGATGCTTTTCGTTGCCTTAACGCGTTGGTTTTCTTCCGTTCCAGTGTCCGAAAGCTGCGCCATTTTCTTTTGCGTCTGCGCCCTGTTGCCAGGTAGTATGGACGCAGGAAAAAAGTTTCGGAACGAAGGACGTTGTACCATGATCGCTGGGTAGCAGAACGCCACCATGCACGGACCAGACGATGACTTTCCGATTGATCTGTCGGACTTCGAGTATTACGCATACCGGGATGAGATCACAGAAAATCCGATGGTCATGGTGTTTCGGACACACATTGATGGCCCAGTGGATGTGGAAGCATTTCGCACCTCCGTTGCTGAAGCGATCTGTCATCACCCGCTGCTGCGAAGTGTAATCGATCAGACAGGAAATCGGCTGTCGTGGAAACTGCTGGATGGCCATGAGCCACAGCTGGACTGCACATTCCATGACGACGAATATCCACCAGCCAACTGTCCTGGTGCCTGGCTTGACCTGACACGTGAGGCGGGCGCGCGTTTCGAGTTGCGGATCTGCCCGCACCGAAGTGTTCTGATTTCCTGGTTTCATCACGCCTGTGTCGATGGCATTGGCGGCATCGGTTTTCTTTCCGATGTGTTTGCTCTGTACGGACAGAAGACAGCAGCTTCAGAAGCAGATCGTCCGGAAGTGCAGTGGCCCGTCCCGCAAGTGCTGCTGAAACGCGGAGCGATCCCGGATCTCGGTGGTCACGGAGGTAAAAAAAAGAAATGGACGGAATGGTTGCGGGGGCCGGCGAGTTTTCTGCTCCGGAAAAACTACTGCATTAACGCTCGGGAGAGCATCCGTCTGTATGGTACGGCCGATGAGAATATTCTACATACCGCTGTGTTGTCCAGGTCCACCGTACGTCAGTTGAAACACCTTGCGGCCAACAGGCAGGTTTCCACAAACGACCTGTGTATGATGGTGTACCTGCAACAGATTGCTCAGTGGACGCAGGCCGACCCGGCAGCCCGCGACAATGACCTGCTGCGAATCCTGATGCCGGTCAGCATGAGAACTCCGGAACACGACGGAATTTCTGCGGCCAACGTGCTTAGCTATGTGTTTCAGCCATTCCGGCGGCGGGACTGCCGGAATTCGGAAGCACTGCTCGCTGCCATTCATCACAGCTCCACGGAGATGATTCACAGCAACGAGGGTACCGTCCTGCTGAGGCTGTTTGCTTTGGTAAGACGCGTACCCGTTCTGTTTCGGTTGTCGCGAAAACTACAGCCGTCCTTCGCCACGGCCGTGCTGGCCAACGTGGGCGAACTGAAACGCGTCTTTGGAAACCGTTTTCCTCTGAAAAAGGGCCGCGTCGTTGCGGGCAATGTGGTCATTAAGCGAATTGACGGAATTGCCCCACTCCGCAGGAATACCAATGTCGTCATTTCCTTTGGAGGCTACGGCGGAGAACTTATTCTGAATCTTCGCGCCAACCCGGACGTGATGTCCGCAGGCGAAGCAGAATCATTTCTGAATCAGGTTGTCTCACGTCTGGCGACGATTGCCACATCACAATCACTGACGTCTGCCGATCGCGGCGCGAATGACAGCCAACCGTTGGGATCCGATAAACAGGAAGCCGACGTGAAATGAGGGTTTCAATGCTGGCACGCATCCTGAACAGGAAACTTCATGACAGTTGAGTCAGGTTCTATTTCCAAACGTCAGCCGGCGTCGTCTAAGACGCTGCGCGCCGGAGATTCCACACCGATGTCAAAGTACCTGTGCCCCAGGTTTCTGGCATTTCCTGCATTTGCTCTCGTTGGACAATGGTTCTGGATGCAGAATTATTCTGCTGTGTCTGCCTGGGCCTGTGCGTTCTGGATTCCCGTGCTGACCTACTGCTGATTTTGCGTCGGCGGCCTGTCGCACGAACTGGTTCACCAGAATCTTCCCTGCGGTGCACGAGTGACCGGAATCATCGGGCGAATCCTCGGCACGTCGATTGGTATTCCGTACACCGTCTATCGCGAGATTCATCTGCGACATCATGCCTACCTGAACACACCGCTGGACTGGGAATTGTGGCCCTACAGTGATCCCCATGCGTCGCTGCGATTCCGCCGGTGCTTCGTCTGGTTTGACATGCTGTGCGGCACTCTGGCAACGCCGCTCATCTGGTCCCGGATCTGCTTTTCATCGGAATCACCTGTCAGCGACAAGCTAAAGCGTACAATGCAAAAAGAATATCTGGTGATCGCCGTCACATGGACGCTGACCGCCGGAATTGGCATCTGGCTGTTGGCATCGGGCCGGCAGGTATTCCATGCAGAAACTCTTATCTTCGTCCTGCCCCTCCTGCTGGCCGGCAACTGCAATTCCGTTCGGAAAATGACGGAACACCTTGGCACGCGCAGCTTCGACCCGTTGCAGGGAACACGTACTGTCATTGGCAACAACTTCGTGACTCGGCTGCTTTCGTACTTCGACTTCGACCTTGCTGTTCACGGGCCGCATCATCGTTACCCAAAGCTGGACCACTCGCTCCTGAAAAGCAGGATGAGGGAAGTTCAGGAAGCCGCGCCGGACACGTGCTATCCTGTTTTTATTCGTTCACGAGCGTCCTGATCGATACGTTTCGCACGGCCATTGCAAATCCGGCCGTTGGCATCAATGCCGGTTGTACCGACGATCTCAGCCATCTTCCCGGCATGAAGGATTCAGCGCCTCCCGCCGACGGCCAGCACATCAGGTTTCCCGACAGGATGCCATGAGCATAAGTCACGTCGAGATCACATACGACGAACTGTCTTCCTTCACCCTCCTTTTTACGGAGGGGCGAGCCTAAGCGAGGTAAGGATTCGGCACAGTCGCCCTATCCACGCCTCGAATCTCCCACGGGGCAATGGCATCTACACATGTCTGAAGATTACGACCGAAGCGTCTGCGTGCAGATAGGTTCACGTATTTAATCTCCCGCTTGCGGGAGAGTCGGGCTATCAGGCCCGGAGAGGGGCTGCACTAACCACAACCATACATTCGCATTTCGACTTCGATGACCCTTCCCGCTCGTTCCTCTCGGCCCTCCTGTAAAGACGGGAGGGTAAAGATGTGTCGATACCGATTCCCACGGGAGAGTGAAGTTGAATTCCAACTCCGACGTCTAATGAGGGATTGGCAGGGCCGGCGGCGAGTCCGCAAACTGCTCTGATTCAGACGGAGCAGACATGGAGATCGCCGGGATTTCGTGTGGAGCGGACGCGTACAGCCACCGTGCTTCTGCCTGCAACAGTCGCGTCGTTTTGGGATCGGTTGGCGAACCAAGATGCCAGCATGAATCCAGTTGATGCACAACGGGACAACGGTAGCCTTTGGGCATTCGGTTCATGCGTGAGTGAATGACGACCAGGCGATTCGCGTTCGATGGGTGAATGCATCGACCCATATGCCAATTCAGGTTGAAGCAGTCCAGATCGACAAAAGTTTCGACACGGACACCCTCATTCGCGACGATTTGCAAAGCCTTGAGGCCCACAACTGTGCCGTAACTCCAGCCGACCAACATGACTTTCCGGCCCTGGCACTTCACTGCATTTCGAATCCATGATGCCAGCAGTTCATCATCGTGCAGCTGCTTCCATGGGTCAAAGTACACGGCATTGTAGCCACAGCGGCAAAAACTCTCGGCGACTTCCGGAAGTTTGCCGCACTTGGCGACGTCACGGTCGGCACCGATAAAGATGGTCAGGGCCCCTGGTCCGACGAGCAGCCGGACTGCTCACTGCAAGACACAAGCGCTGTCCTGTGGGCATGGCAGCCGGTGACGGCAGCCAGCACGACAACCAGAAGTGCGGGCGAAATAATCGAACGTAAACAGACCATTGAAGGTCCTCCTTGTCCACCGGCACCAACTCCTTTCGGCAGCCATTTTGCTTCCATGTGTTGACAGTATTGTCATGGTACGGCCGCCATGCAGCAGCCAGCAGGCCCAGCCTGGGCCTGTTAGCGCCTTTATCGACCAACCCATGCCGATCGCGTTATGTTCATTGGCTTCAGCCGTACATCCAGCACATTGGATCAGCTGGCCGCGTAATCGGGAGAATCAAGACCGGTCGCGTGGTGCTGAGTGTTTTCCGAACGGGTGTGCACCGTTTCGGTCGCGGGAGTCAATGTTTTTTACATCAGAATCCGTCCATCGTGTGCGCACACGAGCTGATGCCACTGCGGCATCACGTCCCGTTGTAACGATCACACAACGGGAGTCTTTCGTTAGCTGACAGAATCCTGTCAGACCGCGTCGCCGGAACTTGCAGCACACTTGGCGCCAACGGCCCGTTTGTTCAGATTGCCAACCCAGGGTTACCGCACCAATCGGCTGATGACACGGAATTCGTCCGTGCCGGCTTTCTCACACCATTCGAAGACAACGCTTTCGGCGGTGCAGATCACCGCGCCGGAATCCCGTAGGCGGTTCATCGCTGTGCGACGGTCAGATTCACGACGACTGCTGACTGCGTCGTCAATCACGAAAACGCGATAACCTTCAGCCAGCAGGTCCATGGCCGTCTGCAGAACGCAGATGTGCGCTTCGATGCCGACAATGACGACCTGTTCTCGACGGTCGACTGCGGTAGCGGCGTCGGTTGACGCATGGAGGGCCTGGAATCCTTCGGCCGCGCTGAACCGAAGTTTCTGAAACGATTGTTTGGGCACGTGATGCTGAGCAATCGCGTCAACGGTTGCACCAAGTCCTTTCGGATATTGTTCGGATACGATGACCGGAACCTTCAACGCTGCCGCCGCATCCAGCAGCAGGACGATTCTGTTTTCGATCTGATCTGCATTGTGAATGACGGGCATCAGCTTTTGCTGCACATCAACGATCAACAGTTGCGAATGATGGCGATCGATTAGCTCGGAGCTGCGACGCAGGCTGGCCTGGTGTTCTGTTTGAGATGATTCTGGCACGACCGACTCTCTGGTGGTTTGAGTTTTGCTGCAGTGTGCAGTGCTTTGTCAGCCCCCCAATTGAGGCACCAGGAAGTCTATCGACTGCTGCGTTGATCGCCTACCGGTGAAGTGGCGGTGGCTCAGTTTTCTAAACCGTGATGTGAGCCGCATGGCGCTAGCCGCGGGTGCGTTCACGAAAAACCGGCGGCTAGCGCCTTGCCGCTCACGCCGAGAGCTAGGGAAGTCAAAAAACTGAGTCGCCGCGCGGTGAAGTGGCGGTGGCTGGTCGTTCGTGCGACAGGACTATTCCGCCGGTTTCTGTGCCGCTGCGGGTGTGGCAGGGAATTTTTCAGCGTAGGCAGCGTGAACTTTTGCTCGGGCTGCTGCCGAGTCAAATCCGGTTGTTTCCGGAACAAAGCGAAATGTCTGAGTGCGGTCGCCATTCGCACCGAAGCCAAAGTCGCGTGGATCTTCGCCGCGCAGATGAATGGCAACGGCCAGAGCAAGGTCGCCGATTTCAACAATATAACCAGTTCGGTCACGTTTCCCAATCAGGATCGATTTGTTCTTAAACAGAGACTCCAGCAAGGGCAGGTCCTTGACCGTGCCCTGCTCGGCCAACAACATCATGGCCGACAGTGGGTATGTGCCACGAGCGGTCTTCAGAACCCTGCGAGCCAGGATCGGACCTTCCGGAATCTGATGTCGTCGAGCAAATGAAATCGGCACAGCTGGGGCGATGCGGTCTCGCAGAATGTAGGCTCCCGCAAGACGACTGAACGCTGTGTCCTGGTCCGGTGACTGAACGGCGGCCATGAATTGTGACTGCTGAAGCAACGCGCTGATGGCCGTCGAAGTGCCGCCCGGCAACCGCGTGTCTCCGTTGCCCGCCAGCAACAGCACAGCGGCGTACGAGTCCACAGAAAACTGTTCGGTTTTCTGAGAGGCCGGTCGCGTTGTCTGAACCAACTCAGCCGTTCGCTTCTGAATCTGCGTCGGCAAGGTCTTCGGTGAATTCATCGCTGTGCCAAACAGTTCGGCCTCAGACTTCAACAGACGAACATAAAGCTCAACCGATTTTTTGTCAGAACCAACCAGCGTTGAAAATCGATCCCATTCCGGCAGACCGTTTGCGTCGTCTGAAGCCAGCGTCCGCTGCAGCTGACTTAATCGGAACCCGAATGACTTGCTTTCCAGCTCACGCAGAATCGACTGGATTTGAACTTTTACATCCGGAGTACTGGTCGGCTGCGCCTTTCGCAGGGCAGAAATCGCGTCCACGTCACCCTTTCTGAGGTCCGCTCCGGCCGCCCGCCGCACCGCAAAACTGTCCGACCCAAGGTCCTGGATCAATTGCCCGACCGACTTCGTCGGTTTATCGTCACGCCTGTCTTCCTGTGCCTCCAGTCGTGCGCAAATTGCCGCGGAGAGCAGCAATGCTGTCAGGCAAATGGTTCGGCAGTGATGAGGCAGGAAGTACATCGGAGACAGGCTCGGCGCACTGAGGTGGCGTGTTTGTGGCAAGCGAGACGTGTTCGTAATCGAAAACTATCGCAGATTCCGACGGTTTTGGGGGAATGCTGGGCCATAAAGTCCAGCAATTCTTCTGTTGAACCGTGCAAACCGGACAATCCGCAGTTTTCCACTCAGCTGGCCCGTTCCCCCTCCTGCAGTGGTCGACGGGGGAAATAGTGGGCAGTTGGCAGTATCCCGTTGTCAGTCGGCGGTATTCAGGAGTCCGGAAAAGCTGACTTTTGCGGGACCGGTCAGCCAGAGGTGTCCGAATTCGTCAATTCGCACCTGCAAACGTCCGCCGGGTAAATTGACGGTGATTTCTTCATCTGCGGAACAGTATCCGCGCTGGATCGCCGCTACGACCGCAGCGCACGCTCCGGTCCCGCAGGCCAATGTTTCTCCACTGCCGCGTTCCCAGACTCGGGCGTTGATTTCCGTTGCCGACACAAGCTGTACCCATTCCACATTGGTGCGGTCCGGGAACCGTGAATGCGTCTCGATCTGACTTCCCACACGTCGCACCACACGGTCCGTCAAGTCGTCGACAAAGACTACCGCATGCGGATTTCCGAGTGACACAGGTGTGAATTCAACGTCCGAATCAGTGCCTGGCAGGTGCACGTCAGACAGCCGTTCCGATTGGGACGACACCGCTGGCGGGCCCATATCGACAGAGAGAATTCCGCAGTTGCGAGATCTGTCCAGTTCCACTGCTGTGGCCGCAACCACTCTGGATGCCGTCTGTATCTGACACGTTTCGGAGACTCTATTCTGCAGGTGCATCCAGAGTGCCACACACCTGGCACCGTTGCCGCACATCGCACCTTCGCTACCGTCTGCATTCCACATTCGCATTTCGACATCGGCGTGGTCGGCAGGCGACATCACGATCAGTCCATCAGACCCAATTCCGAAGTGTCGATCACTGACTGAGCGAGCCAGCTGTTCCGGAGACGGTGGCACCTGAGTGGCGAAACCGTCAATAAAGACGTAGTCATTGCCAGCCCCGTGCATCTTGATGAACGCAATTTCACTCAATGGAAGTCTTCCTGTTTGTTCCCGATGCTTTCACTCTCCCTCTGGGCCCTCTGGGAGAGTCGAGCCTCAGCGAGGAGGGCCTGCCGGAACGACTCGGGTGATTGGAATGCGCCAAAGCCGCTCCCCGCTTGTTCCTCGCGACCCTCCCGTCAAAACGGGAGGGTAAAGGTGTGTAGATACCTATGCTCACCAGGAGGGTGAACTGATGGGGACGCTAACGCAGACATTCTATGTCTTTCAATAGGTGCAATGTCCTCGTTTTATAACATTTTCATTGGTTGCGGCCGAAGGCCAACACTGTGTTTTGCAGCGATGATTCCGTGTCAGTGACTGGGGCCGGACTGGGATTGTTCACAAGAAACGCGAAGAGGCACGAAAAGTGGTACGCAGCTGTCGAGTTGACTGTGGTTCGCCGCGGAACGGCATCAGCATTTAGTCCCTGCGGCCGCTGGGGGAATCCCTGTTGTCAGGCCGTGGACCCGACAGTGCCTGCGGAGACGAATCCGGAGCCTTACGTCCCGCACCTCGCCAGCATGATTTTCGTTTTCAGACGGGTCCGTCCCCGTTTCTCCTTCCAGCGTTCCGGCTTGTGGGGATACCCGTTTCTCTGGTGTAAATGCGTCCTGCGGGGCCACAAATCAGCATAAAACGCTATAGCCCGCACAACTTCGAACACAGTACGAAATTGCCCGCACCTCTCAGTGTTTCCGTCACAGGGCATTGTTATAAAAGCGGCGAACATATTCGATGTACAGGACGTCATCATGTGCAGGCGCTGATGCGGGACGGCCCGTAAGCCATTCGAGTTACCCTCGGAGGCTTTGGTCGCTACGGAAATGCACCCAATATGGTGAGTTGTTTTACCGAACGGCACCAGCCACCCGGTCGTCGTTCGTTTCGTGTCATAATTGTGAGTTCCCAAGATGTCTCTGCAGATTTATCTGTCAGGAAAACTCGTTCCTCAGGAACAGGCAGTGGTCAGTGTTTTTGACCACGGATTGTTGTACGGCGACGGCGTTTTTGAAGGCATTCGCGTCTACGGCGGCAAGGTGTTTCTGGAACAGGAGCATATTGATCGACTGTATGAAAGCGCTTTGTCGATTCGTCTGGAAATCCCGCTGACACCGGAGCAGATGACTCAGGCGGTGCGCGATACTGTCGCCGCAAACAATATTAGTGACGGCTATGTCCGTCTTGTGGTCACTCGTGGTGCGGGCACGCTGGGAATCGACCCACAGCGAACCAGTAATCCGCAGGTGATCGTCATTGCGGATTCGATTTCTCTGTACGCGCAGGAATTGTATGACAACGGCCTGAAGCTAATCACCGCCAGTACCATTCGCAATCATTCCGCCGCGCTCAGCCCGCGCATCAAATCGTTGAACTACCTGAACAACATCATGGCCAAGATTGAAGGCACCGACGCAGGCACCGTCGAAGCTTTGATGCTGAACCACAAAGGCGAAGTCGCCGAATGTACGGGCGACAACATTTTCATCGTGAAAAACGGTGTGCTCAAAACACCGCCTCCGGAAGCGGGCATCCTGGAAGGATTGACGCGGAACGCCGTCATCGGACTTGCTGAAAAGGCGGGGATCGAAGTGCAGCAGGTGCCGTTAGTGCGTCACGACATTTTTGTGGCGGACGAATGTTTTCTGACAGGGACTGCAGCTGAGGTCATTGCTGCTGTCAGCCTGGATGGCCGAACCATTGGCAGCGGAAGACCTGGTCCGGTGACCAGCGATTTGCTGGAACGCTTCCGCAACCTGACAACCGCCTGAGGCGGGAGGCCCGCCAGTCGGTGCGGGCAGTTGCTTGGAACGGAAAAAAAACGCCCGAAACAAAAATAACAATTGCAGAAAAATCTCCAGGAACCGCTGAAGTCGCCGCTGCCGGCGAGGAAACAAATGCCACGTAACCGCGATCTTTTTGACGATTCCACCATGACCTTTGGCGAACACCTGGAGGTGTTGCGGGTTCACGTCTGGAAAGCACTGGTCGGTCTGGTCATCGGAGTCATTGCGGCGTTGTTTTTCGGCGACAAAATTATCGGCGTCCTGCGGCAGCCGATCGATGACGCACTGCGCCGAAACAACCAGCCCGTCGCCGCCGACGACCTTGGTGGAATGGACTTCACCGGATTCCTGGAACAACTGTTTTCTGACAAAGAAGAAGAGGAAGTTCCGGAAGTCATCGAAG
>JAPYTO010000221.1:0-9701 GCA_029941865.1 Fuerstiella sp.
CGGACAGCGACTGGCCGACCTATCGTGGAAACCTGAGCCGTTCGGCCAGCACTAACGTGTCAATTGGGGCAGCGAAGAATCTACGCTGGCATTACAAACCAAATCGGACTCATGTGTCTTCAGATCTCAGCGCTGCCGGAGGACTCGTTTTTCAGAGCGGAGAAGACGGCAAAGTCCGCGCGATCGATGGAGCAACGGGCGACGAACGGTGGTCGTTCCAGACTGCCGGGCCAGTGAAATATCCACCGACGATCGCCCAGGATCGCGCTTACGTCGGCAGTGCGGACGGATTTGCGTATTGTCTGGAAGCCGCGACCGGTCGACTGCTGTGGCGCTTCCGCGCGGCGCCGGTGGAACGACGTCTCATGATCTACGGTTCGCTGAGTTCCACATGGCCGGTCAACACCGGTGTGCTGGTCCATGAGGGCGTCGCCTATTTCGGGGCGGGAATCGTCGATCACGACGGCACCTACCTGTATGCCGTCGACGCCGTGACCGGCCAGCTGGTCTGGGAAAACACGGCCTCGGGACATCTCAACGCCAAACTCCGAAAGGGTGTCAGCGTCCAGGGAAATCTCACCATTCTGAACGATGTGCTGGTGATGGCAGGTGGTAACGTCGTCTCGCCGGCACGCTTTGATCTAAAGACTGGAAAGTGCCTGGAAACGGCCCGTCAAAACGGACAGCCTCAGTCGAACGGCGGTCGGTTTGTGGGCGTGTTTGGGGGAGAGCGGCTTATTGCCGGTGGACGCATTCTGTATTCATCACCACGAAACGTGTCCACGAAGGGGACATTTTCTGTCTGGTCGGCCGATCGTAAGTCGATGACGCTGAACTATGGCGGGATTCCTCCCGCCTGGAACGACTCGGCTCTGACGGTCGCCAATTTCAAGTATGGCAGCGTGACAACTCTTGATATCGAACCGTTGGCAACAAGGATCAAGGATGGATTTGATGCTGCGACAACACCCCAGAATCGGTTTGCACGAAATCTTGTCAGTGTTCTGACCACGCGAGACCAGGTGCGCTGGCGTTCCAGTCTCGGCGACTCGAATAAATTTGAAGCGCTCTCGGTGGCGATGGCTAAGAATGCGGTTGTCGCCGTCGCGCGTTACCAGGTCATTAATCGAGCTGTGCCTCAGTACTTTCTGACGGCACTGCGTGCAGATAATGGCCAACAGATGTTCCAGGTCGAACTGCCCGATGAACCGCTGCCGGGGGGACTGATTGTTGACCGCAACGGCAACGTGATCGTCGCGCTGCTGGACGGAGGAGTCGCCTGTTTCGGCAAGTGACGCGGGTGGCGGCAGCCGCATGTTCACAGATGCATCCATGCCATCACAGTTTGAAATCTGCTTACCACAGAAACAAATTGTTTCCGCACCGTGTTCTGTATCACGGAGTCGTTCGAAGGTAAGAATTCGTGAGCATTCTTCGCCATTGTAGGCGCGACCATAGGATGGTGTAGCCGATGGTCGCACCAACCAGTCCCTCTATGGTTGCATGCTCTGTATTAGAGTGGGCGTCACCATCTCCGCGTTTGGAGATGTATGGGGGAACGTCACAAAGCGAATGGTTTGGCGTACGTCACCCCGGTGTGTCGGACCGAAGGCGGCAAGCCTGCCGTTTCCTGAAACGCCCAAACGTCGCTCAGGGTGATTGCCGCTGAGAGAAACCGGTCCATATCTGCCCGTGCGATCAGCCTGTGCCCCCCACGGCTTCTCGGCGATTTGAATAGTGTGATGAGTTCCTGGGAATTCAGCCGCTTCAAAAACCCAGTCGGCGGGTTTAAGTGGCCGTGCTGCTGAAAAACCAACGTTAGATGGAACTACCACACTCGCAGATGTTTCGGTTTGGTGCTCTGGCAGAACGGGTGACTCGCTATCTGGAATCAGTCGAGACAAGTCTGCGGGAAACTGAAATGCGACGGGCAGCGAATGCGTCTTCAGTACCTGACCCCCTTTTTTATACTGGCCTTTGAACGTCGGCTGTGATTTGTTTGCCCTCACGGCACTCAACATAGTGCCGAGAGATCCCCTGTGCTGTCAGAAAACCCTTCATCCGTCACACTCATCTGATTGAGCATCGTAAACAGCAGATTCGACATCGGCACATCCTGTCCATCGTCATCGTAAGTCAGATACTGTCCCTGTTTGATGCCCATGTTCGTTCCACCTGCAAAGACCAGGGGATAGTTGTGATTGTTGTGTGTCCGGCTGTTCGACGTGCCCAGCAACACCATTGTGTTATCCAGCATGTTGCTGTCGCCTTCGTTGGTACTGGCCATACGCTGTAGAAAGTAAGCCAGATTCTCAATCAGGCACTGATTCCACTGCCCTTGTCTTGGGAATCCACCTTCCTTGCCGGCATCATGGGCCAGCTCATGCTGAGAACCAAGTCCCAGCGCCTTGGAGAACTGATTCGACGTATTGCCATTCATCGCACTGAGCATATAGGTGGCAATGCGTGTCGAATCGGTTTGGAATGCCAGATACAGCAAGTCATACATTGTGCGAATGTATTCCAACGGCGCATCGGTCGTCGCATCCAAATTGAGTGCCGTCGGATCCACCGTCTTTTTGGGTATATCCAACCACTGTTCACTGCGTTGCACGCGTTTTTCAATATCACGCACTGATGAAAGATACTCGTCATACTTGCGCTGATCCTGCGTGCCCAGCTTGCCACGCATTGTCCTGGACTCTTCCAGCAACAGATCAAGCATGCTGGCTTCCGTGGCCAGGCGACGACGCGTCTGCTTCTGGGTGCCCCGTTCATCTCCAAACAATCGTTCGAATATCTGTTGCGGCTGATTGAGCGATGGAATTGGTTGACCCGACGCCGTGAAGGAAAGTGTCCTTGCCCGTGTCGGCAAACCTATGCCGCCGTCACTGGAAAGCACCAGCGACGGGAAACGTGTTTGGTCGCCCAGCTTTGCCGCAGCCACCTGGTCGAAGGAGACGGTATTCTGGAAATTGCCCCCCGCAAAACTGGCACCTGTTAAGAAGATATCTCCGGTGTCATGTCCGCCGATACCTCGTCCCATGGGATGCGACAAACCACCAATCACCGAAACATACTGGCGAAGCAGCTCAAGCGGCTTCATCACGTTGGTATAGCGAAAGTTGTCGCCTTCGCGCACGGGGAACCAGCCCCAATCACGGTCGGCGTGATCGTCACCGGGGACGCTGGCCCCATAAGGAAAGTAAATGGTGCACATCCGTTTGGGCCTTTGGAACTCAGCCGCCGAAACGGATCCAGCCTGCATGCACTCCAAAAACGGCAGCCCCAAAGTGACACCACTGCCTCGAAGGAAAGTCCGACGATCCAAGCACCATGATTTACGTGCCATGTTTCTTCCTCAATCGCAACTCAAAAAAAGTCGTCGCGTCATCAATGTCAGCGTGTCAGGAACAATTCTGAAGCCACAATCGTCTCGATCAAAAGACCGAGACGATAACCTTCCTCTTGAAATCCACCGGCCAGTCTTTGAACTTCTTCTTCATCGGAGAACTCCAATGAACGACCTAAAGCATAGGCCATCATTTTTACCACCATGGCCCGAGCAAACTGGTCTTTCTTCTTAGCCAGCATGTAGTCTTTGAGTTGTTGAACACCGTCAATCGCCTGCCCATCGGGCATGGTTTCGGTGGCGTCCAGAGGCGCCTTGGTGACTTTCCTACGGGATCTTCCCTTGCTGGATGCGGTCAAGCGAATCGCCTTGCTGCGATACAGTCCGGTCGCGTCATAATTTTCCAGCGGTATGCCCCATGGGTCAATCTTTAGATGACAACTGACGCAGGCTGTGTCCTGACGATGAACCTTTAGTTGTTCTTTCAGTGTCAACTTATCAAACCCGGGCGTTTCGGAATCCAATGCCGGTACATTTGCTGGCGGCTGTGCCGGAGGTTCATCCAGCAGGCGTTCCAGGATCCAGACCGCCCGCTTGATAGGATGCGAATCTTCACCGGTTGAATTGCCCAACAGCATACTGGCATGTGTCAGCAGTCCGCCGCGACGATGTTCAGGCTTTAATGCGACACGCTTGAAGCCAGTTCCCGTCACGCCGTCAATGCCATAGTGCTTCGCCAGACGCTCATTGAGCATCGTGAACGTCAAAGACGACGAAGAAACGATAATGAAGGGAATGCAGGCATTCGTGAAGGCCCGCTGCAATCAGTGCCACGTCGTGGCCGGTCACGGGATTAACCTTGGACCGGAACTAACGGACGTTGCCAAACGCTTTAAAGGTGAAAAACTTGTGCAGCAGATTCTCGACCCTTCGTCAGAGATCAATAAGAAGTTTCAGAACCATCAGTTCGTGCTGAAAAGTGGCAAGCTGGTTGCCGGCGTCATCGTGCAGGAAAGCGCTGCAGAGTTCAAGGTGGTCACTAATCTGCTGAATCCCAACGCCTTTGTCCGTGTCAACCGGAAGGAAATTGAAGAGCAGATTCCTTCAAAAATATCTGCGATGCCCAACGGCCTGGCAAACGTTCTGACAAAGGCCGAGATTCTCGACATGGTGAGCTTTCTGGAGTTCGGGGGATATAAACTGCCAGCTCATCTGAAGCACAGTCATGATCACTCGGGGAATGATTAATAGTTATTGCAACAACACAAAAAGGCCCGGCATCGCAGGGATGCGAATAGACCGCTCCACGGTTTCTGTGGCGTGGAAAAACATTGACCGGCGGTTCGGCAGTTGTCGGCTGCGTCCATGATTTCCACGCGCCAGGGGACGTTTAGAGGTACACAACCCAAGGATTGACCTGAATTCGACCGGCAATCTGCATCACCAGTGAATGACGCAGTCAGGCAGCTTCACCTGTAGTTTTTCGACGCCGTCCTGCGTCACTCGTGTGGCATTAAGCATCAATTGGCGAAGGCCGGTCAACTGTGTCAGATGGCTCAATCCCTGATCGCTGATAATCGTTCCGGCGACGCTGAGCGTTTGCAGTCTTTTTAACTCACTCAGATGTGCGAGCCCGTCGTCGTCGATCCGTGTCAGCGCCACGCACAGAACCTCAAGGCCCGTGTTGTTCTTCAGATGCTCAAGGCCCGCATTCGAAAGTCGCGTGTGGTCTGCGATCAGCGACTTCAGACAGTTTTGCTGGCCCAGAACCCGCAATGCTTCGTCGGAAATCCGCGTCCCGGTCAGATTGATTGATTCCAGACGCTGCAGATTCGCCATGTGCTTCAGACCGGCGTCGGTGACGCGGGTGCCCAACAGGTCCAGCTGTTCAAGATTATGAATTTCTGCAATGTACCGAAGCCCGTTGTCGGTGATACGGCTTCTGCTCAGGTCCAGCCGCGAGAGGTTTGGCAATTCAGCAAGGTACTGCACGGTTTTGTCTGTGGTCTGCAATCCTCCGAGGCCAAGAATTCTAAGAGCCGGCAGATTCTTCAGGTGCTGCAACCCGTCTCCTGTGACGCGGCTCGCACTCAGGTCCAGCGCGACCAGTGACTTGAGTTTGGCGAGATGCTGCAGGCCCTCGTCACTGATGTCGGTGTGGCTGATATCCAGCATGCGCAGTGTGGTGAGGGGAGCCAGCTGTCGGAGATCTGCATCGCGAATTTGCCAATCGTTAAGTGAAACTCGAACAACCGTTTTCGATTCCGGATCGAGACCGATTGTTCCGTTCCATGCCCGAATCCGGGCGATGGCGTGTTCTTCGTCAGCACACAGACCTGGCGGCGTGGTCAGCAGCAAAGCGGCGACCACTCCGCAGACCATGCTGAAGGCGGCCGTTCGGATTCTGAACCTCATGGCACCTGCCCCATGACAGCCAGATTCAGATCCTTTTTTGCTGCAGCATTGTCGGAATCAATAAGGACGGCCTTCCTGAGTTGACTGACACCCTGCTGTCGATAACCCATTCGCAGCAAAGCGAGGCCAAGGTAATGGCATCCGTCGGAGAATTCGGGTTGAATCTGCACGGTTGCCTGAAAGTGCTGAGCCGCCGCCTGCAGCTTATTCTCATCCAGATACAGAAGACCAAGGGTCATGTGAGCCTGAAGAAGTTCCGGCTTCAGCTGCACAGCACGAACAAGATGGTCGGCCGCGAGTTTTCTTCGATGCAGCAGCCTGAACGCGTTGCCCAGATTGGCGTGTGCTTCCGCCCAATCCGGTTGCAGACGCACCACTTCCCCCAAGTATCTGACAGCAGTCTGATACTGTTCCCGCCGAAGACTTGCCTCACCAGTTTCAAAGAACAGAGTTGCCAGACGCGTACGTTGCTCCTTCGCCGCTCCGCGACGCGACATCAGATCCGCGGCAAGCCCCCCAAGGCGTAGCGCGTCACCGTTCAGATCGCGGCGATGAAGCTCACTTACCAGTTCGATCAGCACACTGTCGGTTAACACCGCAGCGTTGAACCAACGACCGGGGAACGGCAGTCCGGCCCGCTCAAAGCTCTCGTCAGACGTCGATTCTTCGTACAGGCTGGCGACGTCGGCCCGCAATTGCGCCACCTTGACCGGCCCGGAATAAATCACAGCCAGCCGACCAAACTGATCGATTAGAAAGCTGGAAGGAAGCTGTACGGACTCCTCCCGCAATGAAATCAAAATCTCCTGCAACGCATCGATTTTCTCAAGCAGTTGCGTGTCGGCCATGCCGGATCGAAACGGAAATTGAACCTTCCTGCGAATAAACAATTCCGCCCTGGCTTGTGCCGCTTCGCTGTCTTCGTCCGTTACCTCGACGTTGAGCGCGACAATGTCGAATTTATCGGCCTGGAAAAGCGCTTCGGCCTGTGCAAACTCTTTGAGTTCCCCCAGACACGGGGCGCACCATGTTGCCCAGAAGTTGATCAGGACGGGCCGTTGAAAATCGGCGGGGACCGAAATTGACTCGCCGTCAAACGAGGTAAAGTCCAGTACAGGCACGGGCACGCGATCGCGTAAGACGATTCGTCGGGCGCGTCCGGACTTCACAGTCTCCAGACGTGAAGGAGCGAGGGCCACAGATCGTTGCGGCGGCGTCCACTCGGCGGCGACTCCCGATCCCTGCAGCAACCGAAATCGAGCGTCGGCCGTGCAATTTGTAAACTCCTCAACTTTGCCGCCCGGCCATTGGACAGTCACGTGTTCGATCGCAGTTTCGGTACCCAAGCCGATGTGGATCCATTTACTGGCCTGTGCCAGATAGCCGTCTCCGGCATGCAGCGTCCGAATAAGACGGCCCTGGCTGGTGGTCACTTCCACACGCGCACCAATAGCGTCTCGATTGCAGGACTGGCCGACCAAACGCAACGCCAGAAAATGGTGCGAGGCGGTTCCGCTGTTGCGGACGAATCGCAGTGTGGGACCAGTTCGATTGGCGAACCACAAATCGAGGTCACCGTCGAGGTCCCAGTCGACCGGCGCCACGCAGCGTCCGTCGTCCAGAAAATCGAGCCCTGAGACAGCCGACACGTCCGCAAACTGCGTTTGGCCGGTGTTCAGAAAACAGCAGTTGCGTTCATGACCGCTCCACGAACCTCCGTTCCGGATCAGTTCAAGAATCTGCTGCCAGCCATCTCGATAGGCATCCAGCGTCGCCTTGTCTTCGCTGGATGTGGGTGAGTGCGACAGGACCTGCCGCCAAAAGAAGCTTCACAGATCGTTGGTCTGATGGCCCGTCACAAACCCGTTCGCGACCACAACATCTTCCCAACCATCGTTGTTAATGTCGACAAACTTCGAGCCCCAGGCCCAGCGCCCGATCGTTACTCCGGCGGCGACGCTTACATCTGCGAAAGTCCCATTCCCCTGATTACGAAACAGGGAATTACCCCGCGCGTGTCGCTGAAACTCGCTCCGTACCTGGGTATTCGCGCGCTGCTGGAAGCCCTCCTGGTTCGCGATCCGCAGACCGGCAGACGAAAACATGTTGCCCACATAGAGGTCCATTCGGCCGTCGCGATCATAGTCCGCCCACGACACCGACATGCCCGCCGCAATGTCTTCGACACCTGCAGTGGCAGCGATGTCAACGAAATGTCCCCCGTCATTGCGATACAGATTGTTGCGTCCAAAATCATTCGCCACATACAGGTCAAAGTCGCCGTCGTCGTCAAAGTCCTCCCAGCTTGCTGCCAGACTCCACCGGGTGTTGTTCATGTTGAGGCCCGATGCGGCGGTCACATCGCTGAAAACCCATTCGCCGTCATTTTGCAACAAGACGTTCGGGCCACCGTTGTTGGCATCGTGATACGGTTCCGGCCCGGAGCTTTCGGCGACCGAGAGAAAGCGATCACCATAGTTCGTAATGAAGATATCAATGTCACCGTCCAGGTCGTAGTCGGCGGCCGCCATTGAACCCGGCTCAAGGGCGTGCACGGCCGCACGCTCGGTGAACCGCCCATGACCGTCATTTGACAGAAACAAAACCACTTGGTTCAGCACAACGACCAGGTCCTGATCGCCATCGTTGTCAAGATCCAGCAGAAGCGCCCCGCGCGAACGATCCAGCCAGTTAACCCCGGACTCGGCCGCGATGTCCCGGACCGTGCCGTCGGCATTCTGAACGTACAGACGATTCGGCAGACCTGACGGCTGACAGGCGTACAAATCGTCAAGCCCGTCACCGTTCACATCACCCACCGCGATCCCATGATGCCCATACGGATAGACACCGTGCTGGGCCTGAATGGCGCTGCGCCAGTAATCGATACCGCGTAGCAGCTGCTCATGAAACGATGGTTCGTTGCGAAAGACAGACTCGGTGCAGTCAGCAAACACCTGACCGGTCGGCGACCGCCCCGCGACCTCTTCGTATTGCTCCATCGCAAGCTGTTCCAACAGGGGGACCGCGCCCCCTGAGTCCCGCCACACGCAGCTCCAGACGGCATTTTGCTGGTACGACGAGTTGGACTTTACGCCACTGATTTGAAAAAGCACGTCAGTCGTGACGCGTGCCTGCGGAAGCATCTCGACACTGATAATCTTGAACTTGAACTGCAGCTGCTCGGCATCGATCAGCGGCTCCGACAATGCGACAAGCCTGTCCCTCAATCCACCGAAACCCTCGACCCACTCGTGAGGCTGATCCTTATCCGCTCGGTGAACCGTGATCGAGGCCGAGTCAAACGAAGTGGTCAGTCGCGTCGGACGAAGGATCGAGCACCTGACGTCGACCACGGCGATTCCCTTCAACAGATCGACCACGGTGGTCCGGGACTGGCCGAGCAACGCAATCAGCCGATCCAGTTGCCCCTGAGCCTTTTCCGCAAACTGTTCGGTCTTGTCAACCGCGTCCATTCCGGCCCGGGAGACCGATTCGGCATGAGCGCCCGGTTCGTCGAGCACATCGCCGGCCTGTTCGATGTCCGGCTTTGCATCGCGATTCGTCGACCGAACCAGCATCGCAGTAGCGATCACAATGCCGCCAAAGCAAAACAGCCCGATCACCTTATGTCTGCGGGACGCGGGACGAGTCGGTTGAGGCACGTTGTCAGTCATGTCCACCAAACCTCCGCATCCACGAAGACGACGTCGGCGGTGCAAACCTTGCGAGCATGGGCGTCATATGTCAGATATCTCTATCGGCCAGAAAATTGAGTGGAATCCGCTCGGAGTGTCCTTCCGTCAGCACGATTTCACGATCGACTCCCAAATCCGTAAACGACTGCTCCTGTCCGGTGGGCCAGCGAATGGTTAACTGTTCGATCCGCTCAGACGTCCCGACTCCAATTAACATGTCCGCGGGAGCTTGCCCC
>JAPYTO010000221.1:9801-11427 GCA_029941865.1 Fuerstiella sp.
TTCGATCCGCTCAGACGTCCCGACTCCAATTAACATGTCCGCGGGAGCTTGCCCCAGAAACCCATTGACCGCGAAGAGGTCGCGAACGATCTGACGTCCACCGCACTGCAACACCACACGTGAGCCGATCGCTGGACGATTACTGCGTTGGCCAACCAGTCGCAGACGAACGCGATGTGTCTGCCATGGGTAAGTGTTGCGAAACATCCGCAGCGGACCGCCGCCATCAGAACCAACCAGCAGATCGCAATAGCCGTCACGGTCGAAATCGGCGGCAACGACGGAGCGAGAATCGGAATCGATATCAGCCTGCGACGCGAACGACGCGTTCAGGAATGCCTCGCCCGGTACGTTGAGGAACAACTGGTTTTTTTCGTAAGCACTGATATTCTTGCCAAGCTGTGGGAGAAGAAACGGATTTTCGACCCAGAACTCTCCGTGTGCCTCATCCATTTCACCAAGCTGCGGCAGCATACAAGAACGATCCATTGGCTGTGTCACGACAGCCCTCCACAAGCATGTTCAACCATCCGGCTCACGACGCTGAAAGCTGCGATAGCCGGATACTCCGTACAGATCGAGCCAACCGTCACCATTAAAGTCAGCCATCGCAGTGGCAAATGCCCAGCCAACGGCGTTCACTTCCAGAGAATGGCTCAGCTCACGCAACGGATCGGAAAGAGAGGCTTTCCTGTAAAGCGTATTCCCAGCGCACGACCCCTGAATCTGTTCAAACACACCAGAAGGATAATCGTCGGCGGAGACGGGCCCGATGATCCGACGGCCCATCTTGGAATATATGTTTGCAACGTAGATTTCGGCAATTCCATCGTTGTCGAGGTCGCCACTGCTGACCCCCATACTTGTGGCAAAATCGCTGCAAGCTGCCTGCTCACTGACGTCCTCGAACTTCCCATCGCCCAGATTTCGGAGCAGCACATTCGGTCCAAAATCGTTGGCAATGTACAGATCGGGAAAATGGTCTCCGTCATAGAACAGGCTCGTGACGGCCATGCTTTCTCTGCCCCCCCCCGAAGCATGGGCTTGTTCGGTAATATTCCGGAAGCGTCCGTTTCCCTCGTTGTGCCACAGTTCATTGTGGGCCCCGGAATCATCATCTCCAACCCACGGAACCGTCCCCTCGGAGGGGGCAAAAGTGACCTGGTAGATGATGTACAGGTCCAGCAATCCGTCCGCATCAAAATCCGCAACAGAACAACTCATCGGGTTAAAACCAAGCGTGAACCCCGATGTCTCCGTCACGTCAACAAACGACTGCCCACGTTCATTATGATACAGACGGTCACCAAGCAGAAGATCCGGAAAGCCGTCATTGTCATAGTCGATCCAGCTGACCAGAAAGGAGGGGCCCGACCAGGGGGTCAATCCTGATTCTGAAGTAACGTCATGAAAACGACGACCCTGCTCAGACTTCAGGAGGATTGGCTTCAGCCCCGCGGGACCGGACGCAATCACAATGTCCAGAAACCCATCGCGATCGTAATCCTCCACCGCCATCTGAAAGTTAAAGAGGTTCTGTTCTGCGAGCGGCAGCTTCCAGTTATCGGGCAGGCTCACTTGATCGAGTCCGACTTCGCTGGTCACTTCGGTCATCAGCTGATCATC
>JAPYTO010000222.1 GCA_029941865.1 Fuerstiella sp.
AATCTCTCAATCATGCCCAGCGCACGCGGCGTCGCTACGCTCCTGGATTCGGCCTTTCTGGAAAATATGCGCCGCGACGTCAGGCGCCGCGGACTTCGGCCTGCAACCATGCTCGGGCGAAAACCCAGTGCCGATCTGCCGTGCTCGGAGAAATTTTCAGAACGTCCGCTGCCTGGCCGCCGGTCAGACCCGCAAAATAACGCAGTTCAACCAATTCGGCCTTTAGCGGGTCAACGGAGTTCAGCTGGCTGAGCGCCTCAACCGACGTAACTCGTCATACACCAGCGGCAACAGCTGTTCGGGCGCTGACGCATCGCCCTGGTCGATTTGGCCGAGGATCTGAGTAATGTCTGTCATGAACACCAGACGACCACCGAATTAGACGTTGTGCCACTAGGTGTGAGGGTGGGGCGTTCCAGGAGTGACGCCGGAGCCCGGGCAACGATCCTGTTTTATTTGTCTGTAGATTTCGTTGCACGTGGGCTGGACGTATCTGCAGGGTCATCAGCGCGACGCAGATCGTGTGGCGAAATGCAGAGAAAAATGGTCTACCTATCGGACCGGAAACTCTGCGTGCATGATGGCGTTGAAAGTTGGATTTCATGATACTTGCGGCACGCACGAAAAAATCAGGAATCGGAAACAATAGAACAGAAGGTATTGCGTTGATCAACACCCGCTCCTTGATTGCTGACAGCCTCCGCGATTTTCGATCCGCATGGAAGAAACTGGCACTGGCAGCTATCGCGTATGAGATCATCGCGTTCATTCTGCTGACGCCACTGGTTGGATTGCAGTTTCGGATTGGACTGGCAGCATCTGGCAACGCCGTCCTGGCCGATCAGGATATTCTGCTTTTCTTCCTTGGTCCCGTGGGCTGGTTCTGTCTGACTACCGTTGGCACCCTGTGGCTGGGTATCGCGGCACTCAGGCAGTCAACGTTGATGGCAGTTCTCGCATCCACAGGGCACCAGCATATTGGCCTTGTGGATGCCCTGCAATTCGCGCGAGCAAATGCGTGGCAGGTGGTCCAGGTCACCGCCAGAATCATTACGTATACGTTACTGACAATTGTTCCGTTTCTGGTTGTCGCAGCAGCCGTGTATTTTACGTTGCTGTCCGAATACGACATCAATTTCTACCTGCAGGAACAGCCGCCTGTTTTTCTGGTCGCTGTTGGAATCGGTGGTGTCATTGTGGTGACTCTCGTTACCGTGCTGCTGTACCTGTTCAGCGGTTGGTTTCTGGCGCTGCCGCTGCTGCTGTTCGAAGGTGTTAAGCCGTCAAAGGCACTCGCGGCCAGTCGTGACAGAATCGTTGGCCATCGGCGTGCGATTCTGTTCTGGATCCTGGCATGGATGCTGACCTCGACCGCGTTAACGACACTGGCAACCACCATCGTTGTCGGACTGGGGCGCTTTATTGTGCCCCAGGCACTTGGTTCACTGGAACTGCTTTCACTCGCAATCGGTGTGACGTTGCTGTTTTGGGCCTCAATCATGCTGATCGTGAATCTGCTCAGCGCGACGACGTTGTCCGTAATCATTTTCAACCTCTACCGACAACTGGGTGGCAGAAGTCTTGAGTCAGCACACCGGGCCGTCGCGGAAACAGCAGAGCAGCGTACTGGTTTTAAACTCACGCTGAAAACGTCAGTGGCCGCAGGCGTCCTGGGTCTCGTCGTTGCGGGAGCAGTCGGAGTCTTCGCCATGCAGAGTGTTCGCCTGGCAGACAACGTGGAGGTGATGGCGCACCGCGGATCCTCACATGCGGCACCAGAAAACACGATTGCCGCCATCAAACAAGCCATCGAAGATGGAACTGACATGGTCGAAATTGATGTTCAGGAAACGGCTGATGGTGTTGTCGTCGTGTTTCACGACAGCGATTTCATGAAACTGTCCGGCAGCAAGCTGAAGATCTGGGACGCGACCATGGACGACCTGCAGGACATGGACATCGGCAGTTGGTTTGCACCGGACTTCCGTGACGAGCGTGTCCCCACACTGGCCGAAGTTCTGAAAGTATGCAAAGGAAAAATCGGCCTCAACATCGAACTGAAATACTACGGCCACGACGATCAGCTTGAGCAGCGAGTTGCGGAAATCGTCGAAGAGCACGGCATGGCGGCGGACGTTATTGCCATGTCATTGAAGGTCGATGCAGTCACGAAGATGAAGCAGCTTCGTCCAGCATGGAAAGTCGGCCTGCTGTTGTCGGTCTACGCTGGCAACCTGAAGAAACTCAACGCCGACTTTGTGGCGGTGAACGCTGGATTCGCCAATCGCAGTTTCATTCGCGCAGCGCACGATAGCGGAAAGGAAGTTTACGTGTGGACCGTCAACGACTCAGCGACGATGTCCACGCTAATAGGTCGCGGTGTCGATGGCCTTATCACCGACAAGCCGGCGCTGGCCCGTTTAGTGCTTGAGCACCGAAGTCAGATGAGTGTACCGGAACGCCTGATGATGGAACTGGCAGGCGTTCTGGGAGTGGTTCCGGAGATCGGTGAACAATGATCTGCAGCGTGTTACGCTGAGCCGTGGCCGCAAGAACATGTTTCCGCGTTGGAAACCGGCCGCAATACAAGCTATAAGCGCCAGCGAGTGAGGCCAGCGCGTTTGAGAAACACACTTGCTTGCGCTGCGAGCTGGTATGAAGAACGGCAAAGCCTCGTCAGCAAAGCTGGCGGTTTGCAGTACAGACTCAGCGGCTACTTCTGAACCGCTTTTTCCTCCGGTGCCTTCTTCCGTATTTCGGCGAGTGATTGAAACACGACGAAGAACGACGGAACAAACAGCACGGAAAAACAGGTGGCGGCGATCATGCCGCCAACGACCGCAAGGCCCACTGCCACACGACTGGCGGCGCCAGCGCCGGTGGCGATGACCAGTGGAAGAAATCCCAGGATCGACGAAAACGCCGTCATCAAAATGGCTCGAAAACGCTGTTCGGCGGCGGTCGTTGCCGAGTCGCGAATGCTTAAACCGTTGCGCCGCTGTTCGCTGGCGAATTCCACGATCAGAATCGCATTCTTGCTGGCCAGTGCCACCAGCAGCACCAGACCGACCTGCGAATAAACGTTGATATCGGATCCCGCAATCGCAACGGCGGAAACAACACCGATCGCGGACAACGGCACGACACTGATGACTGCCGCCGGGCTGGTCCAGCTTTCATATTGAGCCGCCAGAACGAGGAACACCAAAACGACCGATAGCATGAGCACGAACACTGGGTTGTCCTGAATTCGCGGCGATTCCTCAACCTGCTTCTCCTGAAATGACATACCGGTCCATTGGAATGCCGCATTCTTTTCCAGGGCCATCTGTTCCATCAGAGCAAGTGCCTGGCCGGAGCTGAAACCTGGCGCCGGCTGACCGTTGATTTGGGCCGACGGGTACAGGTTGAAGCGTTGGATGGTCTGTGGACCGAATGTCTCCTGCACGTCAACAAATGTGCCGACGGGGATCATGTCTCCGTTTTCGTTGCGGACGTCAAGATACGTGATATCGCTCGGTTCAACACGAAACTGCTGGCCGGCCTGCACGCGCACCTGCCAGGTACGGCCGAATTCATTGAAGTCGTTCACATAGGCCGATCCCAGATAGGCCTGCAGCGTTTGAAAGACGGCACTGAGTGGAATGCCGAGCGTCTTGACCTTTGTGCGATCAATATCGACAAACAACTGAGGCACGTTGGCACGGAATGTTGTGTTCAGCGCTGTTAGTCCGGACTGAGCATTTCCGTCACTAAGAATTTCGTCAGCAGTAATCTGCAGCTGGCCCAGACCCATATTGCTCGTGTCCTGCAATTGCATCTGGAATCCACTGGCGTTGCCCAAACCGTCGATCGCCGGCGGTACAAAAGGAAACACGATGGCTTTTTCAATCGCTGCAAACTCGGCACGCAGATGGGCCTGAATGCCCTCCTGGACATCCTCTGGTGTCACTCTGTCTTCCCATGGTTCATAAATCGCCACGGCCAGACCCAGATTAGACCCGTTGCTTCCGCTAAGTATTGAGAACCCGGAAATTGACAGCCAGTTCTGCACGCCCTTCGTGTGTGCCAGGATCTCATCCACCTCGGCCAGAACCTCAGCGGTGCGCTGTCGCGAAGCCGCATCGGGCAGTTGCACATTGATGAAGCAATACCCCTGATCTTCGGTGGGCAGGAATCCCGTGGGCAACTGAGTAAAGCTCCAGCCCGTCAGAGCCATCAGTCCGACAACGACCAGCATCACGACGGCGACGCGACGAACCATGCCGCCGATCACGTATTTGTAGACAGAGGTTGTCCCTTCAAAGGTCCTGTTGAACCAGCGGAAGAAGAAAAACTTCTTTTCCGTCGATTCACGCAGCAGGATGCCGCACAGTGCAGGGCTGAGAGTCAGTGCGTTAATCGTGCTGATCAGAACGGCGGCGGAAATTGTCAGTGAAAACTGTTGAAACAGCTGGCCGGAGATGCCACCCATCATGGAGGAAGGTATAAACACGGCCAGCAGGACAAGAGTTGTGGCAATCACGGGCCCCGTAATTTCGTCCATCGCAGCGATCGCCGCGTCTTTCGAGGACAGGCCTTTATCGAGATGTCGAGTTGTGTTTTCGACCACCACAATGGCGTCATCCACAACGATGCCGATGGCCAGAACGATGCCGAACAACGTCAGCATATTAATCGAAAATCCCATGGCTCCCATGCAGGCGAACGTACCGATCAGAGAAACGGGAATCGCGACGCAGGGGACGATCGTGGCTCGCCAGTCCTGCAGAAAAATGAAAATGACGATCACAACCAGCACGACAGCGATAAGCAGAGTGTTGAAGACCTCCTTCACGGAGGCCCTTACGAAGTCAGTCGTGTCCAATGCGATTTCATATTGTAGCCCAGTCGGGAACCTTTCCTTCAGCCGGTCCATGCTGCCCCTGACCTCGTCCGCAAGGTCCAGCGCGTTGGCTCCAGGAAGCTGATAGATAAAAACTGTCGTAGAAGGGTCCCCGTTAAATGTTGATCCACGGTTGTAATCCTTCCCACCACGCTGCACGCCCTTGAGAACTTCCCCCGTCGCATCATCGACGGTGTCGTCGACCACGACGTCCCGGACGCGTGTCATTCGCCCGCCCTCGGCGGTCTTTACGATAATATCCGCGAACTCATCGTCCGTTGTCAGCCGTCCCTGCGTATTGATCACCAGCTGGAACGCCGTGCCGATCGGTGCCGGCTCCTCGCCAATGCGGCCGGCGGCAACCTGCACATTCTGCTCGCTGATCGCGTTCAACACATCCTGCGTCGTCAGCTGTCGAGCCTTCAGTTTGTGAGGGTCCAGCCAGACGCGCATGCTGTAATCGGCCGCACCAAAGATCACGACGTCGCCGACACCCTTGATCCGGCTTAGTTCGTCTTTGATATTGATGGTCGCGTAGTTGCTCAGAAACAGCGCATCATGAGTCGGATCTTCGGACGTCAACGAAATCATCTGAACGATCTGCGTTGATTTCTTCTGCGTTGTCACGCCCTGGCGCCGGACATCCTCGGGCAGCTTCGGATCGGCGATCGCGACACGGTTTTGCACCAGGACGGTGGCCATGTCGACGTCGACACCGATTTCGAATGTCACGGTCAGCGTATACGACCCGTCATCCGCACTGCTGGATGACATATAGATCATATTCTCGACGCCATTCACCTCCTGCTCGATAGGTGCCGCAACGGTGTCGGCCACAACCTGAGCGTTGGCTCCCGGATAGAACGCCGTGACTTGCACGGTCGGCGGCGTGATGTCCGGGAACTTGGCGATTGGCAGCGATGTCAGCGACAGAGCCCCGCCCAGTACGATCAGGACGGAAATGACCGTGGCGAAGATCGGGCGGTTAATAAAGAATCGCGACATTGATGAGGCTGCAATCCGAGGGGGACAGAACGGTCTGTGTTATTTGTCAGAAGCGTCGGACGGCGGGCTGGTGTTTGCTGCGTCACTGTTTTCCGGCGAGGGCTCGGCTGCAGTCGGATCCGCATCGGGCGTATCTGCCTCCGCTTCGTCCGGCACGATTTCCGCAGCTGCTCGTGATCCGTCCGCTTCAATCGACGATGCATCCAGTGTGATTTCCTTTGGCGTCATCGTTGCTCCCGGCCGCGCTTTCTGGATTCCGTCGATGACGACTGTTTCTTTACCGTCCAGTCCATCGGTAATGACGACCATCTCTCCGTGTTTTTCTCCGAGTGTGACATTGCGGCGCTCGACGACATTTTTGTCGTCCAGAATCATGACAAACCGACCAGCCTGGTCGACGGCCACGCATCGTTCCGGCAGCAGCACGGCGTTTTCGGTCGTACCGATCGGAACACGAATGCGGACAAACAATCCCGGCATGATGTCGCGCGTTTCGTTGGGAAACACCGCACGGACCGTGAATGTCCCGGTACTCTGGTCGACACCAAGATCAAAGTAGTCCAGATTGCCCTCAAACGGAAATTCCTTGTCGATCGCCCGTCGCAGGTAGGCCTTGATGCTTGAAATATCCGGCCGCTCCTGAGACTTATCCTTCACGCTGCTTCTCGCACGCAGCAGAGACCGTTCACTGATATTGAAATATACGTGTATAGGGTCGTATGAGATCATCGTCGTCAGGTGAGTTGCTTCGCTGTCTCCCACGAGGTTGCCGATTTTGACCAGCGTTCTTTCAACACGCCCATCAATCGGAGCTGTAATCGTGCAGTAATCCAGGTCCAGTTTAGCCTGAGCCTTCGCGGCCGTTGCTGCGGTCACTGCAGCGATGGCGGCACCGACGTTAGCCTCTGCGGCAGCCACTGCGGCGGCCGCACCATCTCGTTCGGCGAGTGCTGTCTGAACTTTGGATTCCGCAGTGGCATTGTCTTTAAACAGATTTTCCTGACGTGTTACCTCAAGTCCTGCCCTGACGAGCGCGACCTTCGTTGCGTCGACGTCGGCCTTTGCGGCATTGACGTCAGCATTCGTAGTGGCGAGGTTGGCCTCCGCAGCATTGAAGGCCGCCTGATGCTCAGAGGGCTGAATCAGATAGAGCGGGGCGCCTGCTTTAACCTCGTCACCGTCCTGGAAACGAACTTCTTCAAGGAATCCACGTACGCGGGCTCGAACTTCGACTCGTTCGACGGCTTCCGTTGTCCCGGTTTCATCCAGATAGTTCGTAACCGTGCTGATGATCGGCCGGGCCACGGTCACGTCAGGTGGAGGTGGCGCCTGATACTGGTTCGGTTGCGAACAGCCGACAGCGAGGACGATACTCGGCAGTGTAAGAAGCAGGCGTTGCATGGGGAGTACAGTTGAAAATTCCCGGTTCGGCAATTGGCCGGACCGAACGAATGAATGTAACCACAGCAACGCGGAAGCAACCACGCGCCGCTATACTGCGACAAACGATCCTATCCGCGTACACTCGCGAAGTAAATGAGGTGCACCTGCGGATTTCCAAAACATCACCCGAATGCCGGGTTATCATGGCACCCGTTGGCCGGAAGACATCGTTGGTCTGAACTTTGTAAAGATGGCTGAATCAAGGGACTGGGAATGACTGATCCAACGAAACTGCCAACAATCGCGATCAAGCAGCCATACGACTCGGAGGACCATCGCAACTTCCTGACCGCCTTGTTGCTGTCGCTTGTGTTCCTGCTGCTGGTGGTTCCGTTTGTCGAGGCACTGCCGTTTGCGGAGTCGCTGCTGCGCCTTGGTGTCACGGCCGTGCTGATTTCCGCAGCTGTGGCAACAATCCGGCGGCGGGAACTGATGTTGGCCGGCTTGTTCGTCGCTGCCATCGCGACACCGCTGACATGGGCCACGATGTTTGTTGAACAGCCGCACTTGTTTCTGGCCAGTTGTATACTCGAAAGCCTGTTCTTTGTTGTGATGGCAGTCCTGATCGTCAACTCGGTGTTTCGTAAACACCTCGCCAGCATTCACTCGATTTCCGGAGCGATCAGCGCCTACCTGTTGCTGGGTCTGGGGTGGACCGTCCTGTATTGGGGGCTGGACAGTTATGGTGAACGATCACTGCTGGGCGATACTCTCAGATCGACGCGGGATCTGAACGGTTCGCCTGGCGAAGTTATACAGTTCTCGAAGTGTATCTACTTCAGTTTTGTGACAATGTCGACGCTCGGATACGGTGATATCACTCCGGCGACTTCGGTCGCACAGACGCTGGCATGGATGCAGTCGGTCGTCGGTCAGTTCTATATGGCCGTGCTGGTTGCGCTGTTGGTCAGTGAGATACCACGCAGGCACCATCACGATGATGGCATGCCACTGGCGAATCAGCCGGTTGGCGATGAACAGAACAGCCTGGCGAACGAATCGGACGTCCCACAGCCGGAGGACGGAAGCTGAACGGTCTGCGGCAGAATTCGTTGCCGGCGTGCAGTAACGCATTGTGGTTGGGGACCGATGGGTGGCCGTGGCTGAACTGCGCCAGCGAAGGAGAATCAAACCGGCAGTGCCGGCCCCGGGGTTTCACTCGTGCCTCGCTCCAACCGCGGCCACACTCTTCAACTTAGAATCGTTCGGTCAGTTACTGTCGTAGCGGAACTCGCCAGGAGTTTCGGCAACTCGTGATTCCGAATGTCTTGGCGACTTCCGCTACAGGCAAATCGAACACTTATTGTTCGATCGATGCTTAACAACCATTCCTGACGGCACGCTGGTTGCGGCATCGCGATCCGGAAAATGTCGGAGTACGAGTCCAGGAAACTGGACGATTCATACGTCGATCACCGGTTCATTGCTCATCGCTTTCCGCCGGAGCTGGTGCGTCTTCCGTTTTGGTATCCACAGAATCTTCCTTCGCGACGTCCGGTGCGTCCTGAATCCCAACCTCATCCGCGTCGAGAACTTCAGGCGGTGCCAGAACTGGCACCGCCTGCGCCTGACCGGCACCTCCGGAAGCACCACGTCCGAACCGAATCTGCCAGCCACCACCGAGCGCTTTGTACGTCCGAATCAGACTGAGTGTGATTTCGGCTTCAGCCGTGGCCAGATCGTCCTGCTGCTGCACCAAGATCGTCTGCAGGTTGAAGACACGGTTAAAGTCCACAGCCCCTTCCCGGTATTGAATGAGAGCCAGTTTCACGGACTCTTCTGATGCCTCCACTCCTTCTCGCAGTGCCGCGACTTGTTGGTGGGCATTCAGAAAGCCGGTAATCCCATCTTCAACTTCGGCATTCGCTCTCAACACTGTGTCCTGGTACTGGATCGCCACTTCCTGAAACCCTGCTTCCTGTGCCAGTACATTGTTGCGAATCCGGCCGTAGTTCAGGATATTCCAGTGGAACGCGGGGTTGATGAATCCGGCATTGGCGGCCGAAGTGAACATGTCTGAAAACTGGTTGGCCTGCCAGTTGATCGACCCATTGATCGTGAAAGCAGGAAACAAATCAGCTTTGGCGATGCCGATCCGAGCGCTTTGCTCGGCGACTCGCCTTTCTTCCCGTCGCACATCGGGCCGGCGACGAATCAAATCGGCGGGAATTCCGACAACAAGCTGTGCCGGAGCGACGGGAATCGACCCCACACCTAACTCCGATTGCAGATCGCGCGGTGGCGTGCCCAACAGCACACACAACCGGTTGTTCGCAAGTCGGAGACCTTTTGCCAGCACCGGAATCAACGCTTTGGTCTGAGCAAGGTTCGATGTGGCCTGCGTGACATCCAGTTTGCCGCTGGCTCCATTCTTGAATCTCGATTGGGCAAGCTCCAGACTCTCCTGCTGGATATCGACGTTGGACTGCGCGTACTCAAGTCGCTGCTGAAATGCCCGCATCTCTGTGTACGCTGCCGCTGTCTCTGCGATCAGGCAAACCAGCACGTCGTCATGATTTTCGATGGATGCATCCAGATTTGCATCAGCAGATTCCAGGTTGCGGCGGAACTTGCCCCACACGTCCATTTCCCAGCCGACGTTAAAGCCCGACGACCACAGATCAAATGATCGAAATGGAACTGCGCCAATTCCGGCCGCATTGCCCACGGTACCCAGCTGAATGTGGTTTAAGCTGGCGAAGCCTTCCTGAAACTGTGGATACAACAGACCCGCGGCAATCGCACGCTGAGCCTGAGCTTCCAGCACTCGCATGCCGGCGGCACGCAGGGAAAGGTTTTGCTGATATGCCTGATTGACGAGGCCATCAAGAACGGGGTCGTTCAGCGATTCCCACCACGCGGCTTCATTGACCGCATGATTCTCACTGATCACCCCCGGGTCATTGAAGTCGATCCACTCGCTGGCAACCGGTGCCGCGGGCTTGCGATAGTCCGGCCCAACCTTGAAACCGTTGTCCTTCCACTGCTTGAGCTCAGCACATCCTGCCAGGGACAGCACGACCAATGAACAAACGATGCGGAGCGACCGACTCGATTGGGAATTTCTCATAGTGCCCCATCCTTGGGTAACGATTCGAAACAAGCGGTGTGGGCAATCTAGAGGGAAGATTGTGCCCGGACATTTCCGTCAATATCCGTTCCATCGACACAACCGGAATTTCACTCCTCAAAATGCCCCCGTAAGTTCCCTCCCCTGGTCTGGATATCAGCGAATCGACGATTAGGTAAAATGAGAAGGTTATGCACCCGCTGGCGGATTCACGATTTGTGCCATCATCAACATGCACGCGCCCATGCTGCGTCTTGTGGATCGCCTTAAGCCGCTTGTTGCAGGTCCAGGCAGCAGGACGGTGTCGTCCCGCCTGCCGTAGCTGAACAGGATGATTCACCACCCTGGCAATCTGTGATGATTCGAACGATTGCCCCGACTGTAGCGGCCCACCAAACTGACTGCGCGCCAGGTCGTGGCTCTCTATGCCGTTTCTTGTTTAACCGCTGGGCAACGCCCCGCGCCTTTTGGGTTGTGGACGCGCGGCCCGTTGGGCAACGCGGTTAAACGAATTCGTTATGCATTGCCATGTTTATATAACCCAACCGCTGTTGAGTCGTGAAGAGACCCGGTCTTTTGAAAAGACCGGGTCTCTGGTTCTGTACATCGCTGAATGGCCAGGACAGAGCCATCAACAGAAGGTCGCAAAGCATGCGAAGACCAGGACGGCGTGGTCTTTTTCCTTTGCGATCTTCTGTTTCATCGTGGCTTCCGCTCCTGTGACTGCCCTCCGATCGGTGGAACCAGGATGCGGCTGATCCGTTTTTACAGAATTGGCCGCAGCCGTTCGTTTCGGCAATTTCTGCCGGTATCTGTGTGCGTCGCTGTTGATTCCCGGTTGTGCCGAACGTTGATCGGCCAATGCACTATCTGCCGAAGTCAGACGTCGCCTGCCGAGGTCTTTGTCGACAAGCTTCGACAGCCCCCTGAATCGTATTGCGTCGCGCAGATTATCGACTTATGGTCTGCTTAGCTCTCCG
>JAPYTO010000223.1:0-9167 GCA_029941865.1 Fuerstiella sp.
CCAGTCATGTGCGTCCGGATGCTGATGCCCTTGGATCAGAACTGGGAATGGCAGCGATCCTGGAAGCGTTCGGCAAGGAAGTGACGATCGTCAATGCTTCTGCACCGCCGGCGAATCTTCAGTTTATGAAGCCGGAAAACCGAATTCTTAAGTTGTCCGAAGATATTCAGCGTGACGCACTTCCGGAAGTCGATGTCCACGTGATTGTTGACACCAGCGCCTGGCAGCAGTTGGGGGCGATGGTCGACGTTATTAAGAAAGCCGGTACCAAACGAGTTGTCATCGACCATCACGTCAGTTCCGATGACATGGGAGCCACAGAATTCAAAGACGTGAAGTCCGCAGCGACCGGCGAACTGATTTTTGAGGCTGCTGAGCACCTGGGAGTGAAATTTGATGCCGCCACCGCGTCCGGTCTCTACGCTGCGATTGCGACCGACACGGGGTGGTTCCGATTTCCTTCGACCTCGTCCAATACGATGCGGATTGCCGCTAAGTTGATGGATCTGGGAGCGGAACCGCACGTCCTGTACAATTCGTTATACGAACAACGTACGTTGGCTCGTGTTCGGCTGGCTGGCCGTGTACTCGGACGCATGGATACAGATTGCGACGGTCGGTTGGCATGGATCTACGCCGACGGAAAAGACTTTGCCGCCACAAAAGCGATTCCTGCGGACACCGAAAGTCTGGTCAACGAATGCCTGAAGATTGCCGGATCGGAAGCCGCATTTATCGCTGTGAAGTTGCCGTCGGGGCAAACGAAGTTCAGCCTGCGGTGTCGACCACCACATGATGTTGCCGCTCTGGCCGCACAGTTTGGCGGTGGCGGACACAAACTGGCATCCGGAGCAACGCTGTCAGAGCCATTGTCGGACGCGCTTCCGAAAGTGAAGGAGGCCTTCGTGCGAATGCTGACCGGGGTCCCGGTCGCGTAAAACGACTGAGGGGCGATTCGTACCTTGTGTGCGCACATGAATGCCGCTCAGGTGTTTACGTTCAGTCCCGCACGAAGCTCCTGGGCGCTGAGCGAATCGAGAACTCAGATACTCCTGAGACGACAAGGCCTCTTTTTGTCGAACCACGATGGAAACTGAGTTGCGTGCCGCCGGAAATTGTTTCAAAGTTACGCTGGAACGTCGGCGTCTGCCGATGATCATGTCAGACTGATTGTGGATGTCTGGAGGGTTTTCGTGGCAAATTCGATGGATCTTTCCGCTCATGGGATCATGGTTTCAGAAATACACCGAAATCCGGATCCGCCGACTCTTTATCATGAGGCGATTCGACATGAGCCGGGTGCCAGCATTTCTGATACCGGATGCCTGATCGCATACTCCGGTGAGAAGACCGGACGGTCGCCGAAGGATAAACGTGTTGTTCGCCATCACGCGTCTGAAAACGATGTCTGGTGGGGGCCAGTCAATTTTCCGCTGGACGAACTGACATTTTCCATCAACCGCGAACGTGCGGTCGACTACCTCAACTCAAGGCCGCGACTGTATTGTGTGGATGCTTTCGCTGGCTGGGACCAGGCTACGCGGCTGAAGGTGCGCGTCATTTGTGCCCGTCCGTACCACGCGCTGTTCATGCACACGATGCTGATTTGTCCGACTGACGAAGAACTGGCAGACTTTGGTGAACCGGATTTTGTAATCTACAATGCCGGCGGCTTTCCGGCGAATCGCTACACCACCGGCATGACGTCGCGGACCAGTGTGGATCTCAGCCTGGAGCGTAAGGAAGTCGTGCTGCTGGGCACTGAGTACGCCGGTGAAATGAAGAAAGCCGTCTTCACGTACATGAACTATCTGTTGCCCAGTCAACAGATCCTGTCCATGCATTGTTCCGCCACCAGCGATCGCGATTCCGGACGAACGTCTGTTCTGTTCGGACTGTCCGGAACGGGCAAGACGACGCTGTCGGCAGATCCCAATCGCCTCCTGATTGGTGACGACGAACATGGCTGGTCGGACGATGGCGTCTTCAACATCGAAGGTGGTTGCTATGCCAAGGCCGTCTATCTGACACGAGAATCCGAACCTGAGATCTTCGATGCACTGCGGTTTGGTGCTGTGCTGGAAAACGTCGTCTATGACGAAGCGCATCACCACGTCGATTTTAACAACACATCGATCACTCAGAATACCCGCGGTGCCTATCCAATCGAACACATGCCGAACGCAAAGATACCGTGCGTCGGCGACCATCCGTCGGACGTCATCTTTCTGACGTGCGACGCGTTTGGTGTGCTGCCCCCGGTGAGCCGACTGACTCCGGAGCAGGCGATGTACTATTTCATCAGTGGCTACACCGCTAAAGTGGCCGGGACCGAAATGGGAGTCAACGAGCCGGAAGCGACATTCAGCCCGTGCTTCGGCGGTCCATTTCTGCTCTGGCACCCATCACGATATGCGGAACTTCTGGCAAAAAAAATCTGTCAGCATGATGCGGCCGTCTGGCTGGTCAACACAGGCTGGTCCGGCGGCGCATACGGAGTTGGCAGTCGAATGCCTCTGAGATTCACGAGGGCTATCGTCGATGCCATTCACAATGGAAGTCTGAAAACGGCCCCGACCGTCAACGACGAAATCTTCGGTTTTGATGTCGTCACAATCAGTGAAGGCGTACCTTCCGAGATGATGCAGCCGAAACAATCGTGGCGCGATCAGGCGGCCTTTGAAGAGACCGCACGGCAGTTGGCCGCCGGTTTTCGAGAAAACTTCAGGAAGTATGCGGCGGAAACCAGCCCGGAAGTCGCAGCCGCCGGTCCGGCTGGTTGAACAGTTCGACCGATGTCTGTGCGAATGATCGGATCAGGCATCGACAACAGCGGCAACGATGAATCCCATCGACCGTCACTTCTTCGCCGCGAAGGTGCGCTCAATTACCACCTGGTCGTCCGCTTCCCCCAGGCCCGGTTTTGAACCGCTAATTTAGGTTTGCTGCGGGAGGCGGAGTGCTGATTGTCGGGACTGGGTATTTTAATCGGGATTTATGGATATTGAGGTCTCAGCGCCTTGCGTTTTTGACGCTGAGTGGCGAGCCTGCGCGGTATGGGGCAGATGCGTGATCCGGATCGGAATTCGCTGTGTCTTCGTAGGTTCCGGGTTTCAACGCCGATATGGAATGGGGCGTTCGAAAATATGTGCGCCATTCCACAGAGGATCGAATAATGAAAACGCCTTCAGCATCTGCGGTGCTGGCTCTTGTCTTTGTGGCGGCAGTCACGTGTCATGACGGACTGCTTGCCTTTCAGGAACAGGACGTTCCCAATGCAGACACACCGAAGGGCGTGAATCCGCTGGCAGGCGAAGATCCGCCGGCGACGCGCGTTGCCAAAGGGGCGGCGCGTGTCGGAGCTATGGTCGGCGACGAAACAGGCGTGAAGATAACCGCTTTGCTTCGTCAGCTGTTTGACTCAACTTTGAGTGATGACGTTCGCCTGGATGCTGGCGCCCAGTTGTCTCAGATTTCCGGAGCACTCGATGCATCGGAACCGATTCTTCATTCTGCGCAGCGTCAATTGGATCGCCGTGTGCGACTGGCGACTGCCGGAATTCAGGCGTTGAAGGACGGGGAGTCCGGCGATGATGCCCGGAAGCTGGTTAATGACCTGCTGCTGCGAGCCTGCGTGGACTATGAAAACGGCAGCCGGGACGCTCACGCGGAAGTCGTACGGGTCAACTATGAGCTGTTGAAGCAGCAGCATCCGGCCATCTTTGCAAAAGTCGGGCCGATCGTTCTGGAAGACTACTACAACTACAACCTGCACTTCGTTCTGTCGGAACCGCTGCTTTCACGAATCGTGTCTGACTACCGGACAGAATCCGGTCCAGTCGCCGACTGCATTCTTGGCGCATGGGTGACGGGCAAACAGGTGACGGACACCATGGTACGAGCAGATGTGAAACCGTCGCCTGGAACGGCTCGCTTTGACCTGGTCGTCGATGGTCGAACCAAAACGAACACTCAGGCTCGTAAGTCGCCTGCGACAATCTATTCGAATGGCAACCACTCTTTTACCATCAGAAAGCCGTTGTTGTTCGATGGGTCCGGTTTTTCGACGGAGGATGCCAATATGGAGGTGGACGTAGACAATCGAACGGTCCGTGTGAGCACCGACTATGATCGAATCCCGATTTTCAGCGGAATCGCAAGAGGCGTCGCCAGGAAGGAAGTCCGCAGGAAGCAGTATCAGGCTGATGGCATTGCTGCTCGAAAGCTTGCCGACAGGGCACTTCCGAAATTCGAAGAAGAGGCCAATGACCAGTTGGTTAAGGCCAACGGCAGCATACAGGATAACATTCTTCAGAATCTGCGAGACCGCGGAATCGCTCCGACCGCATACAGCGCCAGATCCAGTGAGACCCATTTTGCAGTCAGTTCCCGCACAATGTCGCCTCGAAATCTGGCGGCATCAAGACCACCAAGCAATCCTGCGCCGCGAAAGGGCGTGGCCATTCAACTGCACGAGTCAACGATCAATGCGGCCATAGACGGTTTAGGCATCGCAGGTGAAATGACGGTCGCGGAAGTCCTTGGAACGATCGAAACTGCGTTAAAGGATCTGCTGGATCGGGAAGTCAGTCTGCGTGATCCGGATGAGGTCATCGACGACAAGACGGACTTTGACTTCAGCGAATTCGATCCGATTCGTGTCCGCTTTGACGAGGGACAGGTGGTCTTCATCCTGCGGACAGGATTCTATCAGAAGGACAAGAACCGTCGCGTACCCCGATATATCTTCGAGATTCCACTTGGCATTGAAGTGCGGGACGGTAGCCTGGTCCTGACCGCACCCAGGACTGATCCTCGCGGAATTCTTTCTCTGAGACCGCGGGCCATCGAAGGCAAAGCTTCGCTGAAGTCCGTGGCACAGGCCCGAGGGATTGCGAAGGAATTACTGGACAAGACCTTCAAGCAGCAGTCGACCGAGCTCGATTCGAACATCGAACTGGAACTGAAAAACCGCGAAAATCTGAAGCTTCAGATCACGAAACTTGAGATCACCGACGGCTGGGTGACACTCATCATGGAGTGACCCGGTGGCAGGTCATCAAGAGGCGAGCCTCTTGATGTACCGCAATTCCGGCAGGCTGATTTATGCGCCTGTTACGACTGTTCTTAAGAATCGTGATGCCGATGACTCTGGTGACGTCGTCGGTTGTCTGGCTGATGTCGCAGTCAGTTTTTATCATGATCAGAATTCCGTTGCCGACGGGAGATCTGCATTTGCGGGCAGATCATGAAGGATGGTTGCTGCAGCTGGGCAACAGGCAATTTAAAAAACGCCCAACCTTCGAATTTCACGAACGTAGTCCGGGAATAGGTGGCTGGCGCGACTGGATGCAGGATCTCAATCCAGACTGGCTCGGTTCCGCCTGCGTCCATGCGGCATGGCAGCATCGCGGGGGCCTCGTAATCAGTCGTTTTCAGCTGTGGGGTGTCAAACATTATGTCGTTGTGCTGGTGTCTGCGGCAGCCGTCTGCATCCTGATCCGTCTTGAGTCACGACAGAAACGGAAGACGCGCACTGCCGACAGTGCTGTTGAGTCTGAAGCATGACGCCCGTGAACCAGTGTTCTGTTCCACAGCGTCGTGCAAAACGCAGCGGAGACAGCTCCACCACAGTCCGGGAATCTGTTTTCCGGCAGAATGTCATTGCCGGCGCTGCTGGGTAAACATGGCCAGCACGACACTGCTATCCTTCATCTTTAGCTGGACATAGGTTTCCCGTTGGCCTTGGCACAGAACATACTGCCGCCACGCGATGCGACTGCACTGGATCCGGCAGGCCGCCGCAGCACCTGACGACGAATTGAACACTTACGACAATGCTTGAACTGCGAAATCCACACAGTGTTCTGGCGGCCCTCGAAATGCGGCCTAAGGCCGTGCGTTCGATTCGAGTCAGTTCTCATCAGACCGGTACTCCGTGGGATGAGGTTGCGAAAGTTGCCGCCAGGAAGTCGATCCCGATTTCCGTTCGGCGCGCGGAGTCAGGACCGAAGCAACGTCGTGACACGGAACGGACCGGAGCAGGTTCGGCCAACGTTGAGCCGCCGTCGCCCGTGCCGTTGGCAAAACTCTGGAAGTCGGCCCAATCGTCTGCTGTCGGCTTCGGTATCTGGCTTGGGCTGGATCAGGTTCAGGACCCGCAGAATCTGGGCGCCATCTTTCGTCTGGCAGGCTTCTTTGGTGTTCGCGGGATCGTTTTGACTAAAGACAAAAGTGCCCCCGTGAATGCAACGGTCTGCGACGTCGCAACGGGCGGAGTGGAGCATGTGCCATTTGCGGTCGTGTCCAATCTGACGCAGGCAATGCAGCAGGCTAAGAAGGCCGAACTCTGGACTCTGGGAACGTGCGAACGGTCCGACGCCAGCATTCGCGACGTGCGGGCTGACCGCCACTGGATGCTGGTCATGGGCAACGAAGCCGACGGTCTCCGCAGGCTGACGCGAGACACCTGTGATAGTCTTGTGTCGCTGCCTGCCATCGGCCGTGTTCCCTCGCTGAATGTGGCGGCCGCAACATCGGCCTGCCTGACATCGCTGACAATGGGTTAGCCGCGCGGCGGCCAATGATTCCACAAGCCTTGTCCTGAAGACTGTTCCTTTTATCTTCACCCTCCTTTTGAAGGAGGGTCGAGCCTGAGCGAGGGGAGGTTCCGACGCGGTATTCTGCAGTTTGCATAGGCTGAAGTCCGGGAACGAGCCGAACACCGTGTCCTGGCGGAAACCGTCGCACGGGACGAAGATCGAATAGATTCCGCTAAACGATCAATCGACGTATTGGAACTCATTGCTCATCATCAGGGATTGCGCGACCAGCGGCCACGGGCTGTTGATGCGTCCGGGCCGTTTTATCTTTGCGAACATTCGCCGCTGTTGCTCCACGAAGCGAATGACTCGCTCGACTTCGGCGTCGCCCGGAACTCTCAGCAGAATCCGTTTAAACAGCCAGGCAATGCGCGGCCGATCATCCGTGATCGATTTGAAATCATCAAGTTCGGTAACAGCAATGGACTGGTCGATCACAAAGGGCGAATTCATCGTGAAGAGCGCCTGTGGGGCGACGATACTTTCGCCTCGCCCGGGTTGTGTCTGCATTGGTGAGGGAAAGTCGAAGACACGTAGTGTCGGGTCCAGATTGAATCGGTTCACAAAGCCGTAGACTGTTCGCCGCTTTGTATAGTTCTCGCCCCAAAGCTGATTGGCACGCCCTCCGAGAGTTTGATTCAACTGACCGGATATCGCCAGCAGACTGTCACGAGTTGCCTCAATAGACAGCCGTTTTCGATTTGCTCGCCACAGCAGCCGGTTTTCCGGATCCCTGGCCGCCATCTCTTTGCTTCGGCCGCTACGCCGCTGATATACGTCTGACATGACGATCTTTCGTACAAGATCCTTTGTCGACCAGCCGCTCGCCATGAAGTCTGCAGCCAACCAGTCCAGCAGTTCCGGATGCGACGGTGGCTCGCCCTGCAGACCGAAATTGGAGGCTGTCTTCACCAGGTGTGAACCCATCAGAAAACCCCAGACACGGTTCACAAACACCCGTGCCGTGAGTGGGTTGTGGGGCGAAACGATTTTTTCGGCAAGCTCCAGTCGCCCACTGTTCCTGTCCGTAAACGGAGTTTGCTCGGTGTCAAGTACCTTCAGAAATTTTCGGTCGGTCTGCGGACCTCGGTTTCGGGGGTCGCCTCGCAGATAGACAAACTGGGTCACAAGGCGCGGCTTCTCCTTCACCGTCATCGCGTGAGCTGGTGCTCCGGGATGGAACGTCAGCAGTTCGGCAAGTTCCGTCTCACGAATCTTCTGAGCAATCGACCGCTTGTTGTTGCCGGCCTTCTTGCCGCCAGCCTTGTTGATCTGTTTGTCGATGGCCGCTCGTTTTATCAGATAGTCCTGCCGGTCGGCGTCGCTGCACGTGTAACCCCCCAGCAGCGGCTGTTGGGTTTCATCCAGCGGGTTGATTCTTGTAACGGAGGCAAACACACCATGCAATGAGTAATAATTAACGGTCGGCACGGGCTCGTATTTGTGATCATGACAGCGTGCGCAGGCGACGGTGATCCCCATCAGTCCTCGGGTCGTGACATCAATCCAATCGTCGATTGCATCCGCCGGATTACGCTGCACATGCGGGCCATCGGTTAGAAAACCGATCGCTGCCTGTTCCGGGGCATCGTCTGCGAAACCCATCAGGTCCGCCGCCAGTTGTTCGCGGATAAACTGGTTCACCGGCTTATCGTCGTTGAAGGCAGCGATGACGTAGTCTCGATAAGTGAACGGGAAGTAGTGAGGTGTTCGTGTGTCCGGACGATACGCACTGTCCGTGTCTGCATAGCGGGCCACATCAAGCCACATTCGCCCGATGTGTTCTCCGAAGGTCGGGCTGTTCAACAGCTGATCGATGGTGTTTCGAATGGCGGCCGGACGATCCTGTTTCGCACGTGCCGCAAATTGTTCAGTGGCCACCCAGGTCGGCGGCAGTCCGGTCAGGTCGTAATGCAGTCGTCTGAACAGCGTGCACGCATCTGCTTGTGTTGACGGCGTCAATTGTTTCCGTTTGAGAGCCGCATAAACGATGCGATCGACGGCAGATCCGTTCCAGCCGTCTTCCGTCGCCTGTGGCGGATCGACCACAGTCACTGGTTGAAATGCCCAGTGCTCGACCGCTTTCCCAAACAGCAATTCCTGATCGCCGAGCTGCGAGAACGCCGTTTCTTCGACGTCGACCCGTGGTCCCGGTGCGCCACGGTGAATCCAGCTTGTCAATAATTCGATTTGGCGGGGATTCAACCGGTAATCAGGCGGCATTTGCAGAGTGTCGTTTGTGTGGCTGATGGCGGCGATCAATCGGGATAATTGAGGCTCGCCCGGGACGACTGCCTTTCCCGTGTTCCCGCCCTGCAGCCAGCCACGTTCCCGGTCGAGCAGCAGACCGCCTTCACGTGTGCCGGCCTGTTCAGAATGGCATTCGTAGCAGTGTTCGATCAGCAGCGGACGAATACGACGTTCAAAGAAGGCCGCTCCGTCGTCGGTTCCACGCAAATCCCTGCAGGAAGCCAGCACCACCAACGCAGCTAAGCACGCGATGGCTTGTCTGACCATGTGTCTATGGCGGATGGAGGCTGTAAGCATGAGCAGTGAGGCGGAGGG
>JAPYTO010000223.1:9267-11375 GCA_029941865.1 Fuerstiella sp.
GGAGGGGCAGCGGTCGCGACTGTTCACCCCTGCAGGGGCGGATAATAACCGTGGCAGACCGGCTTTTGTTCGAACAATGCCAATCCTAACCGGACACAGCTGGCATTGGGAGTGAACTCAGGGTGGCAGCGGCACCGCGGTCGATTCGGACCGATGCAATGTCGCGTATGGGCATCATTTCTGCGGCACACCACGACAAATTGTACGTTACACGACGTTAAGAAGAATGCGGCGGCATGTTGTCCTTCGTCATCAATGACAAATCTTAAGAGGGGGAGGGGAAGTGGCCCGGCCTTATAGAACACAGCGTTTGCGGCGCGATTGCGCCGGGCTACTCATATTCTTTCGGTTTTGGCGCGCGGAGTGCCTTTAGGTCAATCAATCCGAGACAACACCATGAGTGTCTCACTCTCGTCTCAGCCCCCCCCCCAAAAAAAAAAAAGGGAACAATCAGATGTTGAAGAATCTTTGGAACGACGAATCGGGTGTCATTCTCTCTGCTGAAATCGTACTCGTGGGCACGATTCTGGTTCTGGGAATGATTGTAGGACTGGTCGAACTGCAGTGTGCAGTTGTTGGCGAACTGAGTGACCTGGGCGATGCAATTGGTAACCTGGACCAGAGCTATCAGACCAGCTCAATCACATCATCTAAGAGCACCGGTGGCTTCAAGGCTGCGACTTATGGTGCAAGCTACTACGACCAGCGGGATGAATGCGACTGCAACGCAATCATCGTTTGTGCCAAGAACACCGGTGAAAAGCGGATCTAAGCGAACCTGACGTGTGTTGGACAATGAGAAACCTGCGTGAGCAATGCTATTGCTGACGCAGGTTTTTTTGCGATGTTCTGTCAGATCGAAGTTACCGTGGCAGAGACCTGCCCCTTGCGTGGCAATGTTAAAGCCGAAAGTGTTTGACTCATCGGGCTCAATCAAATCGTTCAGCCCTGATTGAGCTTGTTGCCGTGGAGGAATGTATCCTGCCAACTCTGGTTGCCCGTCGTTTTCGCCGACACTGTTTGAGCTGCGAGCAGTGTCCCATCTCGATGCCACTCTCTGTCTTTCCGAGTTGCACATCAGTCCACAGCAGCTGTAGGGTCCACAGTGCGGACCATCCCATGCCGTAATGCGGTCCGCACAGCGGACCCTGCAATCTGGCAGATATACCGAATGAACAGGAGTTCCGTGCTGTCCTGTCGAAACCAATTCGATCAGGCTCAGCGTTCTGTGACATCCACTGACGCGTGTCCCTTCGTCATCAGCGACACCAGCACCAGCGTCAGAAACCCCAGTGGGATCGTGACGATGCCCGGCTGCGTGAACGGTGTCCATGCGTCTTTTGCTGGCAGGCCGTAGACCGTTTCAAACGTGTCACTGCTGAGCAGAATCCAACCCAGAGAACTGACCATGCCCACCAGAATCGCAGCGATGACTCCCTGGCTGGTGACGCGTTTCCAGAACAAAATCATTACCAGCGCCGGTAAGTTGGCAGACGCCGCCACGCTGAAGGCCCAGCCGACAAGGTATCCCACGTTGATGCCTTCAAACAGAATGCCCAGCACTATCGCGACAGCTCCGACAACCACGGAAGTAATCTTCGCGATGCGAACTTTCTCATGGTCACTCATTTCCCAACCGAATGAACTGCTCAGCAGATCGTGAGTCACAGCGCCCGCGGACGCCAGAATCAATCCACTGACCGTTCCCAATACGGTCGTAAACGCAATCGCGGAAATCGCGGCAAACAGCCATGTGTTCATGCTTCTGGCCAGCAGTGGAGCGGCCATGTTGCTGTTCGTCACATCCATGGCTCCACTGGTCATGGCTCCCAGGCCAAGGTACAGCGTCAGCACATAGAAGAAGCCAATGCTGGCGATGCCCACGATCGTGCTTTTGCGAGCGGCGCTTTGGTCCTTGACGGTGTAGTAGCGAATCAGGATATGAGGCAGGGACGCTGTGCCGCAAAACAACGCCAGCATCAGTGACAGAAAGTTCAGCTTGCCCCAGATGTCGTCGCCACGAATGCCGGCGAATTTTGGATGTTCGCCAGGGCGCAGAACTTCCGAACCGGGCGTCTTTTTCTGATAATAGACGGTCGTTGTCGAAC
>JAPYTO010000224.1 GCA_029941865.1 Fuerstiella sp.
AGAGGGCTGTCGAGCAGATCGAGCAGCCCTCCAAAACCCGGCAACAACGCCGCCGAATCCTTTTTCTCCGCGTCCCGTTTGATCAGCGATTCACAAAGATCGCCAATTAGACCAACAACGCCCATCGTGATGCTGAACCCAAGTACGCACTCCAGACTGGATGCTGTCGGTTTTGCTTCAAAAAGCTGCCCGCCAAATGTCAGCCATAGCCAGCCACCCAGACCGCTGCCAACGATGGCCCCAAATCCACCCATCCACGTTTTTCCGGGACTCAGCCGAGGAATCATTTTCCGCCGGCCGCACAGTCGTCCAAACGTATAGGCCATGATGTCGCCGCTCTTGGCGGCGATAATGACAGATCCGATTGCAAAATATCCGATTGACGTGTCCGGGAACCAGCGAAATTGAGCGATCACGGCCAACAGTACGCCCGCGTACATCATTGTGATCGCATTGGCGCCGAGTGATTCCATCGACCGTCCCGGTTTCCGAAACCGCGCTGCTTCGAACAGCATCAGCAACAGGAAGCCGCCAACAACAGCCGCAGCGATCCAGCCCAGTGAAATCAGCAGCGACTGTTCCGGAGAGACCTTGATGCTCATCCGCGAATGAGCCCACGCCGCAAAAATGATCAGCACATTGCACAGTGCGGTCACTTCGAAACATGGCTTCATCGCTCGAGTCTTCAGCAGCTGACTCATTTCGAAGGTGCTGCGAAGCGAAAGCAGCAGGCAAAAAACCAGCAACACCGGAGCTCCGGCGCCCAGGGTCGAATCCCACCAGAACATCAGCAGCAGACAGGGCACCAGAACCGCCGAAATTCCTAATCTCCATCCAAGCATGACCGGGTTTCCGTTTACAGGAGTGCGCTAAGCGCTGGCTGAGGATGGACCTTCGGACGTATTGTGAAGCCCTCCGAAACGACGGTCTCGGGCGGCGAAATCTTTGAGTGCCTCGTGCAGATTGGATTCCCGAAAGTCGGGCCAGCAACAGTCTGTGACCCAGAGTTCGGAATAGCTGATCTGCCACAGCAGATAATTGCTGATTCGCATTTCGCCTGCCGTCCGAATCAATAAATCCGGGTCCGGCATGCCTGACGTCATCAGATGGCTGGCAACGGTTTGCTCTGTAATTGTGTCGGCGGAGAGTTCACCCCGCTGGACCTTGCGTGCGATCTGCTGAACGGCTTCTGTGATTTCCATCCGAGCGCCGTAGTTGACTGCCAGACACAACATCATGCCGTCGTTTGTGCTGGCCGCTTCTTCCGTTAATTCAATTTCTTTTTGAATGGCCGGATCCAGCTCGTCTGTCTTCCCGATGACTCGAAACTGCAACCCCTGTTCACAGATCAAGCGGCGTTCTTCCACAAGATAGTGCCGCAGCAACTTCATCAACAGACTCAGTTCCAGCTTGGGCCGTTTCCAGTTTTCGCTTGAAAAACAGTACAGCGTCAGCTGCTGCAGCCCCAGCCGCGAACATTCTGCGACGATGCTTCGCACAGACTGCACACCTCGCCGATGTCCTTCAATCCTTGGCAACCCGCGCTGCTGTGCCCAGCGGCCATTGCCGTCCATGATGACGGCGATGTGCCGCGCCAATCGCTCTCGGGTCAAGCCGAAGGCTTCAAGCTCTCCGTCTGTATATGCTGGTTCACGAGCCAAGAGAAAACTCCGTATCCTTCACAAAGTCGCCCAAACACGCTGCGACGTAGCTGTTGGAAACATCACCGATGGCGTTCCATCCATACGTCGCAATGGCATCATAATAGCAATGTAAAGTCGAGTTTTAACCGAATCGCTGTCCAGCAACAGCGTCGTTCGTTTTTTTGTGCTTTACTCAACTTCGGCTGAGTAAACGTGGATCTCCACCCGACGGTTTTTCGCGTGATTTGCGGGGTCATTGGGGTCAGCCGGACGGTCCCAGCCGGCCCCTGTGGCGTTAAATTGATTCGGATCCAGTTGGAATTTCTGCACCAGCGCCTCCTTGACCGCATTGGCTCGATTGCCGGACAGCTCTTTCACCAGGCTGTCGTCGGGCAGGAGAGACTTCATGGACGCATCTGAGTGACCTTCGATGACCACCCGGGCAGCGCCGAACTGTCCCACGAGTTTCGAGATCTCTTCCAGCACGAAGCCGACGTTGGGGTCATAGAGTTCTTCGACATCAGTACCGTCTGCCTGGGTTCGGGTGACCTTGTGATCGAGGTCGTGCCGATTTGGCGGGAAGTGAATAATCACCGTGTTGGTCAGGACCTCGTCCGATTCCGCTCTGATCTCACCCGTGCTCTTGGGGGCAAACTGCACTCGATATTCATTCTTCTGTGACGCGTAGGATTCTTCCTTGCCAAGCTTCTGCAGGATGCTGAAGTCCACAACGTTGTCAAACGGAACCGGCTGGTGTGTGACAGAACGAATTCGGCGGTAAATGTAGTAGGCCTGATTCCAGACGGATTCAAAGCGAGACGGGTTGTTCTGATTCAGAAAAAAGTCGCGGTTCTCGGCAAAGTTGGTTGAGTGGGCGTCGGCCAGCATACCGAGACACTCATCCTTGGGGATGGCATAACCCTGAGCCATCCATTCGGACACCTTCTGTTGCTCGGCCTGATTCCTGAGTGCTTCGACCGAATCAAAGATACCTCGCACCAGCCCTTCAATCAGATCGGGGTTTTCGCTGGCAAAGTCGGCTCGAGCGTACCACACATCGGCAATCAACTTGTTTGCAGTCAACGTGTTGACCAGCATGCGATTGCCGTCCTGTTCAGACAACGTGTAAATGTCAGGTGCCCAGGAAACGCAGGCCGCGATGTCCTTGTTGGCATTAAATGCGGCCGCTGCCTCAAAGGCGTCATTGGTGTAGCGGAAAGTGACATCACCGGGCTGCAGGCCTCCGGCAACCAGCATGCTGAGTGCGAAGTATTCAGACGGCGAGTTTTTGGCCAGAACAATCTTTTTGCCCTTCAGGTCGGCCACTCTTTTGATGTTGTCCCGGACAACAATGCCGTCGCCGCCATTGGACCAGTCCACCTGCTGAAAGATTCGCGGCATGATGCGGCTGTCGCGCGGTGTGCCCGATTTATCAACGAAGCCTTCCATAAACAACGGCAACATGTCCACCGTGGCCCAGCCAATGTGGTAGTCTCCGGCGGCATAAGCGTCTCGCATGATCACCGGATCGTCCGCCAGAATCAGGTGTACTTTGAATTGCTCGCCCTTCTGAGTTTTCCAGATTTTCTTCGGTTGGAATCCTTCATTGGCGTGGATGATCGGCGCCCACCCGGCCCAGACGTTCAGAGCGAACCGAACGGTATTGTCTTCCAGAGGCTTGTAGTCGGCCGTACCCTTGACGGGCGGCAAACGCTCCGAGGGAACAAACGCGTATTCCTTGACCGTGGTGACCAGGTCATCGGAAGAATCTGCTTCCGCTGTGCCACCACCGAGATTCAGCTTGCCGGGATCCAGAGTCGTCGGTTCGCCCCCATTTTCACCCACGGGCTCCGGGGCAGGTTGGTTTCCGAAGAACCCAGCCTGCATGCCGGCAAAGTAAACCAAGCCTCCGATTACTGCGAGAACCGCCAGATAAAATACGGCTGTTGGACGACCACCTGACATCTGCTTATCTCCCGTTCGTGTTTAGACCCGCTTACCGATTGAGGCGATCGGCAGAATGGTATTCTGCCGTGGCCCCGGCTTCAGATCGCAATGTGGCGGCTGAAACCGCCACTCGTATTCGTGAAATATTCTCTGCGGCGGCCCTGACATGACTGCCAACTACAGGGCTCGCCAGAGACAAGTATCGCCAAACGACAGAATTCCGCAATCGGATCACCAAAATTGTATCAGCGGTCAGAATGGCAGCGGATACGTTCCAAGTCGCCCGACCGGATAGATTCCCGTCGACATCTTCTATGCGTTGGCGCTTGTCAATCAGTAACGTTGTCTCAACAATACCTGCCGTCTGGCAGGCTGTCCGGATACGTCTGTTCTTGTGAGCGGCACGGCGCTAGCCGCCGGTTATTGGCCGTGTTTTCACCTGCGGCTAGCGCCTTACTGTTTCAGGTAACCGGACAGCCTCCAGGCGCGGGATTCCTCCAGTCTCGACAGCTCAACGGGAGGGTGTGGCTCCAACGTCGCTTGAAAAATCAGTGAGAACATGACAACGGCAAAGCGAAAGCAGAATCAGCACCGACGTACTCGGCAGGACCACGCGACCGAATTGGCTGAGGACTACGTTGAAGCCATCGTTGCCACCATCGACGCACACGGGCAGTGTCGAGCGGTCGATCTGGCCCGACAATTCGAAGTCAGTCACGTCACTGTGAATCGCACCATTGGCCGACTGCAGCGAGACGGCCTTGTGACTTCTGAGCCCTATGCGCCAGTGGAACTCACCGAAAAAGGACTCCGTATTGCACGGGACTCACAGCGTCGCCACAAAACCGTACACGAATTTCTGCTGATGCTGGGTGTTTCGGAGCGGACGGCAACGATTGACACCGAAGGAATTGAACATCACGTCAGCCCTGAGACGCTGGGAAAAATGCAGGAATTCATTGACGGACGTCAATCCGAAGGACGTTGAGATCGTGTCCCGGTAGAAATGCCTTGCCAGTCGATTGCACACGTCTGTTGCGCTGAGAGGGGCGAATCTATCCGGCGGCCATTGGCGCTGTGCCGGGAGACGCCACTCGCAGGCTGATCCGATTCTCCACGACAGATGCTCAGTGCGTTTACCTGTCCTTGAGCTGATTCTGCCGGTTTACCCTGCCGGCGGGCACGAAAAAGAAGCGATGTCACCAGCGCCGGACCTGTGGCCAAAGGAGTTCGCAATCCCACCTTGAGCGACAGTCCAGCGTCCCTGTAGATTCCGCACTCTGGCGGTGGGCGACGTTTTACGTGTTTCAAGGCAATGAGGATGCTTCACGACAAACTACGGGTGACAATCATACTACTGGGCCTGCTGGTGGCCACCGGATGTGCCTCCACGTCGACTTCCAATACGGCTCGCACGGCCAAAGAACAGATGCTTCTTTCGAACGCCGTTGATCAATCCCTGAACAAGGTGGACTTCTCGCCGCTGTATGGTCAGAAGGTCTACGTTGAGGAAAAGTATCTGGAGTGCGTCGACAAGCCCTACGTCGTTGGTTCCGTGCGACATCGCGCCCTGCGAGCTGGTGCTTTCCTGACAGACAAGGCGGACGAGGCCGAAGTTGTGATGGAACTTCGCAGTGGCGGCGTTGGGACAGACACAACGGAATCTTATCTGGGGACGACGGAAATCGCACTGCCGGGACTGCTGACGATACCAGAGATTCGTTTTGCAGAACGCAAAACTCAGTTCGGCTATGCCAAGCTGGGATTGGTCATCTACGACGCACAATCAAGAAGAATTCTTGGCGAAGGTGGCGTCGCGTTGGCACGCTCAGACGACAGCAATTTGTACCTGGCGGGGATCGGACCGTTTCAGAGAGGCTCGCTCAAACGTGACGTTGGCAGTGCGCGCACGCACTCGGAAGGTATGAGCCGCCGTGAGTTGCCGTCAGCTGTGGCATTCGGAACCCGGACGGACTTCGAGCTGTATCCGTCGACTCAGTTTGCCAGCCAGCCGACGACCAAGCAGTAGCGTTGACGTGTCAGTCCGCCCATCCGGCCAACGTAAGCAATGACAGGGCGACGATCGCGGTTTGGGACAGGCGAGACGCGAGCCTCATAACTTCGCGTGGTGCGGCGGATTCTGCGAGTGTTTCCCCGCATGAAGCTGATCCGGCAGCATTGAGTCGCCCGCAACGGCCGGGGGCAGTTTGAATCGGTGACGCAAATTCGAAAATCGTTTCGAACGTAACGACCCTCACACATTGCCGCCGATCTGTAACCGATATACAGCATCGAAGGCCGCACAGATCGTGGTTTCGTGTTTACGACAGCAGAAAGGGACGTCGCGCATCCGCGCAGTTCTGCTGGACCAGGCGAGCCTGAGTGACCTTCACCTGGACGGGCAAACATGCAGATTATGCGCTACTATTCGAAAACTTCGAAGTCGACATCCGTAAAAACACAGCAGTCTGCCAGCCGCGGGTCCGCGCTAATCGATTCGCTATGCGGTCGATCATGTCGAGCTGTTCTCGTTGTCGCTCTGGCGCTCGGATCTATATGGCCGACGACGGGCCTGGCAGCTCACGTCAGCTGGTCGCCCAATGTCGAATCGGCACTACGTACCGCAAATGATACGAACCGCCTGGTCCTGATGAAGTTTACTGCTGAGTGGTGTGGGCCCTGCAAAAAATTTGAACGAGAAACCTTCTCGCGTCCGGCGGTCGCTCAATTTGTCAATCAGAATTTCGTGCCTGTGCTTGTGGACATTGACAAACACAAGGAACTGGCCGCACATCTGAAGATCACCGGCGTACCTGCACTGCTGATTGTTTCTCCGGAAATGGTCATCCTGAGTCGTACCACCGGGTTTCAGACAGAGCAGAAACTGTTGCCGAAGCTGAAGAAGATTGTCGACACTCACGCACCTGAAAAACTGACGCCTTCCAGCAATGTTGCTGGCGCCGCAGGATTTCCAACTGCACCAACAAGACCGGTTTCACAACACGTTGCGGCGACCGGGACGGTAATGACGGCCCCCGCAGGCAATGTGTCTTCGCGTCCGGCTGTTCAGAACAGTCCCGCCTTCGGAGGACTGTGTCTGTCTGCGGTTCAGGAGACGCGGAGTCTGGTGTCCGGAATGCCGGAGCTGGCGCTGCGGTACCGTGGAAAACTGTTGTACTTCAGTAGCGCCGAGCAGATGCAGAACTTCCGGGCGAAACCAGAAAAATACTGGCCACAGCGCGACGGCGCCTGCCCGGTGACATTATCGGAAACCGGTCAAACGGTTGCAGGACAGCTGAAGTACGCTGCCCTCTTTCGCGGGAAGCTGTGGGTACTCAGCAGCGCAGAGAACATGAAGAAGTTTGTCGCTCAGCCTGCCCGGTATGCCGACTCCTCAACGACTCGTCTGGCCACGCCGTAAACGATTCGACAGTCGATTGACCGCCTGCACGGAGCGTCCTTCCTCGGCCTCCGTCCCGCACGTGACACAGCCTGCGCCCATGCGGTTTTTTCTGGTCCAACGTTACGGTATCCAGACACAGCCCCGGTTACGGCTGAATTCGGTTTGTTGCTGAACAGGACAACGTCCGCTCCCGCGTGCGCTGAGCAAGAGCCAGCGCGACAGATCCGGATCCGTGACGGCAACAGTTGGTTTTCCTGTCGACTGTCGCCCATGGGGTGACCTGCGGTCCCGGCACCAGGAAGTCGTGCGCAGTGGTAGCGACGTTTGTTGGTTTCTGATGTGTTGTAACTGATTGTTGTGTAACGTGTTACGGTGTTGACAATCCTTTGACAGATGTTTGACGGCGATCGGACACGCTTGGGTTGAGGTCCGTCGATAACGTGCGTATGGTCGATCTAGACGCTGTAAATCGCCATCAATTTTGCGCCATCAAAGACTGACTACTTCCATGAGCGGCTCTCTCACAACTTTAGGTATTCCCAAATCGATTTCTCCCGAGATGGAAGCGAAGCGGGTGCAGGCAAAGGCAGATACAGAAACTCTGCGTTCTGCGTTTTCCCAAGGCCAACTTCGTGGTGACAACATCGATTGGATCGTTACCGGGTTTCTGTTTTTTGTGCATGTCGGATGTTTTGCTGCGTTCGTACCGGCCTTCTTCAGCTGGCAGGCGCTGGCCGTCTGTCTGGTGTTGCACTGGGTGACGTGCAGCATTGGGATCTGTCTTGGCTATCACCGATACGTTGCTCACAAATCATTCAAACTGCGTGCTCCGGCCGAGTTTTTCGTGTTGCTGGCAGGGAGTCTGTCCGGCGAAGGATCGCCCATGACATGGGCGGCCACTCATCGCCTGCATCACCAGAAATCCGATCAGGACGGTGACCCCCATTCGCCGCTGATCGGGGCCTGGTGGTCGCACATCTTATGGCTGTTTGTAAAGAGGAAACCGTCGGATCAGGAATTGCTTTGTCGTAAGTACATTCCTGAACTTACAGAACGCCCAATGATGCAGTTCTTTGAGAAGACGTTTGCCATGTGGTTGTGGGTTCAGGGGCTGGTCCTGATCGCCGCTGGCTGGGCCCTGGGTGGCTGGCAGATGGCAGCATCGTTCGTGGTCTGGGGGCTGTGTGTGCGGATGACTGCCGCCTACCACACGACCTGGCTCATCAATTCGGCAACACACCTCTGGGGATATCGTAACTATGACACACGAGATGAATCCAGAAATCTGTGGTGGGTTGCGGTGCTGGCGTATGGCGAAGGCTGGCACAACAACCATCACGCTCACCCCAGCGTTGCCCCGTCAGGACATCGTTGGTGGGAAATCGACATGACCTGGTGGGTCATCCGCGCTCTGGAAATGACGGGGCTGGCGTACGATGTGAAGTCAAAGATCCCTGCTGGACGCAAGGCGAATGATGTGGATGAGGTTGAGGGCTCAGCTTCAGCGGCTGTACCATTGTCGGAGGTCGTAGCCTGAGTTTGGTCCAGACGTTCGTTTTCAAACGCACAGAGAAAAATACAGAGTCCCGGTCTTTTGAAAAGACCGGGACTTTTTTTTTCCGGCCCTAACTGACGCTATGTCGCCTGAGCGGAATCCTTCACGACGGGATTCGTCAGCGTGCCGATGCCGGCAATCGTGATCGAAACTGAGTCGCCATCTTCCAGTGTGAATTCGTCTTCAGGGACGACGCCCGTGCCGGTCATCAGGAACGTTCCGTTGGGAAACTCACTTTCGCGGTAGAGCCAGTCGGCCAGGTCTTCGAGTGACCGATTCAGTTGTCCGAGATTCGTGGAACCCTCGAAGACATCGTCACCGCCGCGATGAATGACCAGTTCGATCTCGGTTCCTTCAAGGTCGAGTGGTTCGTCTGCCAGCAGAATGCAGGGACCGAGTCCGGCGCATTGGCGGTAGACTTTGGCCTGAGGCAGGTACAGCGGATTTTCTCCTTCAATGTCTCGTGCGGACATGTCGTTGCCGATGGTGTAGCCGACAATTTTCCCCTGTGGATTAACGGCCAGAGTGAATTCGGGTTCAGGTACGGACCATGAACTGTCCTGGCGAACTCGCACCGGCTGGCCCGGTCCCGAAACCCGCGACGGTGTGGCCTTCATGAATAATTCCGGGCGGTCTGCATGATAGACCTTGTCATAGTGCGATGCCCCACTTTCTGATTCTTCCATCCGGGCGACCTGACTGCGTTTGTATGTGACACCGGCGGCCCAGACTTCCTGGTGATCGATTGGTGCCAGAAATTCCACCTGACTCTGCGGAACAGGTGCAGTATCCGGCCTCAGCAGAAATCTGGCCAGTCCCGGGGGATCGTTCGTATGCAGGATATCGCTCAATGAGTGACAGCCGTCGATCTGAGTCATGTCGAGCGTCTGGACGGTGTCCGCATGGACGGCAGCAACGGCTGGTGTGCCATCGCTTAATCGGATTTTGGCAAGCTTCACGGTAAGCGGTCATCCTTCTTCAAAAAATTGACGCCATAAGATCGAGGGTTCCCGGGCGTAACGTCACGCACTATTTGTTCGCAGGACATCCAGCGTCTGTTGCATGTCCGAGGGTAATGGTGCTTCAATCGTCATTGTTTTTCCACTCACCGGATGACAAATTGTCAGACGAAAGGCGTGCAGGGCCTGTCGTTGAATCAATATTTCGGTGTCTGAAGCATCGCCCGTTGCCTGACCTTTGGTGAAGCAGCTTTCTCCGATGTACTGGCGGTCGGCGATAATCGGCGTGCCGATGTGCTGCATGTGGACCCGCAGTTGGTGGGTCCGTCCCGTATGCGGGTGAAGTTCCATCAGTGCGAACCGGGAAAACGATTCGGCTGTTTGGTAGAACGTGACAGCTTCACGAGACTTTCCACCTGGCGCACAGACCATCATTTTTTCGCGAGCGCGTTTGTGGACGCAGACATGCGTCCGAATGTGGTCTGATTCGAGTTCCGGAATGCCTCGCACAATCGCCCGGTACTCTTTTTTCACCAGACGGTGTTCGAACTGACTGCTGAGCTTCTGATGAATCTGATTGTCTTTGGCAATCAGGATGACTCCGGTTGTATCGCGATCGAGTCGATGGACGATGCCTGGACGGTGACGGCCGCCGATGTCGCTGAGCTGATCGAAGTGGAACTGCAGAGCGGCTGCCAGAGTTCCCGAGTAGGTGCCTCGTCCCGGATGCACGACCATATTCGCTGCTTTATTAACAACGACCAGATAGTCGTCCTCAAACAATACGTCGATCGGAATGTCTTCCGGTTCGAAGTGGCGATCATCCGCCGGCTGCAGATCGACATCGATCCGATCGTTGACACGTAGTCGGCGCGACGGCTTGGCCTGCGCGCCGTTTAGCTGAACCTGGCCGGCATCGATCGCCTTCTGCAGTTGGGCCCGACTGTGGTTGCCAAACAGGCGGCTGAGATAATGGTCCAGTCGCCAGCCGTGAGCCCGTGACTCCACGGTCAGCTGTACGGGGACTGTTTGTTCACCTGGAAGGGACGGCAATTCTACATTCGCGTCCGACGCGTTCTCATCTGCCTCGCACTCCAGCCGCTCACGTGAGCGATCCCGGCGGGTCATTTGTCACCGTCTCCATCTTCAGCGGCGGGTTTGCTGTCTTCCGCCGGCGTTTCGGGGCTGGTGGACTCTGCCGACTCTTTGCCAGCGTCTTCCTCACTTGCAGTCGCAGGTTCCGGAGTGGCGTCACTGCCGGCTTTGGCTTCGCCTTCGCCGCTGGGAGTGGCTGGACTTTCCGCCGGCGGCTTTGGATCGCCGTCAGATTCGGACTTCGCTGGCTCGGTCGAGTCGTCCGACTTTTCAGGCGTCTCAGTTTCGGAGGATGCTTCGGGCTTGGCCGGAACGTCATTGCTGTTGTCGGCTTCCGCCGGAAGGCCATCAGTCGAGCCTGCGCTTTCGGGAATTGTCAGGTTGTGCAGTGACGGCATGTCAGGCACGGCTGGCTGTCCCGGAGCCAGGCCGGGGTCAACTGGCTTGGGATCCTGTTTATCAAACCATGCGTAGAACGACTTGCTTTCAGCGGTGTCCAATTGCGCCTTACGTTCTTCGGCATGCTTCTTAACAATCGAATCCGGGAACTC
>JAPYTO010000225.1 GCA_029941865.1 Fuerstiella sp.
GCTGATCATGCCGCTGATCATGCCGCTGATCAGCGACGACGTGCGTCGCTGTTACATTCTGTACATCGGGTTCTCGCGACTGAATTCCTTCGCCACCAGTCGCTTTTGGAAATCAAGTCCCGTAAAGGAATAGTCTTCGATCAACGTCACCTTGTCGAGTTCCTGATCGGACAGGCCTTCGCTGTCTGTTGCCCACGTATAGTTTCGGACTTTTAGCGGCACGTGAAGTCGGGAGTCCACCAGGATGAGGTTCTTGCGATATGTTTTCGAGAACTCAACACCGTCGTACTTCACCATGAAACAGAAACAGTTGCGGCCATCGAATTCCTGATCCCTGAGCCGCGTACACGCAAAGCCGTGTCCCCGCTTGAGGTCCCTGTCACGGTCGGCGACAATTTGACGCAACATGCCCCGGACGCCGGCGTGTGTGATGGAGTAACGTGATTCTGCCTTGGCAAGGCTGGAATCAGGATCGATTTTCAGCGCGGGCAACATTCTTTTGAAGCCGCCAAACTTGACGACCATATAACCGTCGTCGTATTCGTCGCTGTACAGAACTTGGCGGCCCCGTTCTCCATTCTGCCATTTCATGTAAACGGCAAAGTGAGGCTTGTGCTGGACTTTGATGGCGATGTCCTGACGCGGCAGCAGATCGCCCCCGATACGTTCTTCCCGGTGGAAGATTCCGGAATAGTCCTTGACGTTCTCCAGATAGCGAGCACCGTCTTTGAGCAGAAGAAGACAGAACTTGTTGGTTTCCTGGCTGTTCAGCATTCCTCCATCGGTCACCTGAACGTTGCGGACTGCATTTGTCTGGCCTGTCTGAGCGGCCTCCGAATCGCTGTCGTTGCCAGTAATGCCGGGCAGCAATGCATTCTGTGGAAGGGGAACGGGTGTTTCATCAATAATGACATCTGCTGGAGTGGCTCTGAGTGAAGAATTGTCTTCCCCCGCAGGCAGCGGGTCAAAGCTGGAATAAAGGACGGCAACGCCGAATACCGTGACGCACGCTGCAAAAAGATTGGCGCGACCGGGCGAATTTCTGGAACAGGATTGCGGCATCTAGTGATCACCTCATACGAAAATGTCCGGCGACGTCCAGGAAGGGAAGGCCATTCGACTGTGCCAGACGTTGTGGGATGTGAGAAGGAGGAACCAACCAGTCGCTCCATCTCGGGTCCCGGGTTTTGCCGGAGTCCTTTCCGGAAATGGGTACGTACCAATGCTGAGTAATTCGCGGAAGCGTGAGGTCGAGAGACCGTCTCAGGCCCAAAAACGATGCATCTCTCACAAACTCTCCTGACGTCGTTGTCGCAATCTCACGACAGGCCACTGCAGGACGAGTTCATGCGCAAAAGGCGGGGCTTCCACGTCTCGGCATGTGTCTTGATCGTCAGTGCGACCAGGTGTCAGGACGGTGAATGGCAAACTCTGCCGAACTTTGCCGGTTGAGATTCCAGCAAGGTGTCAGCACCAACGCAGACATCGCTTTCTTCAAAAGCGAATCGGTCTCTGCGGCTCACCCAGGTTACGCAATCGGAACAGGATTAGACTCCGAGGTCTTCTTTCAGCCGGTCACGATACTCCTGGAGAGCATCCGGTCCCGGTACGACCGACTCCGACATTTCCGCTGCATATTCCGTCGCAAGTACCGTTTGAACCAATTCGTCTCGCAGTTTGTCATTGCCCTGCTCATCGGCGGCGAGAGCTCTGCCCAGGTATGCCAGAAACAACACGTCACGATTTTCAGTGGGAGTCAGCGAAGCCTGCTGTATCAGCTCTTGAAACGTTTCGCCGGACTTGCTGGGGGCCGGCGGTGTCTTTGTGAGATAGTGTACGCCAAGGTGCAGTCGTGCCCACAACGCCTCATCGGTCTCCGGGAACTTGTCAAACACGGCTTCCCACGCCGCTGGATTGCCGGTGTTCAGCATGGCCCGAGCGTATTGCTGCGTGGCGGTGTCTTCAGGTGTAAATTCGGCGTCCTTGATATGCAGCCCGTTGGGGCGAAAAAACCTTTGGCCAAGCGCCATTCCGAGGACGCAGCAGACAAGAATCGCAACGATCGCCGTCAGCGGTGACGGCAGGGACGATCGTAGCCAACCCCAGATCGTGGACGTATCCGCAATGGCCGGATTCAGCGGCGCGTGGTCAAGCCGTGCCAGTGCATCCTGCAGCTCCTGCGGCGTCGCAAAACGATCCTCCGGCTTCTTCTCCATCATCCGATGAATCGTCTGACACATCGCTTCGGGCAGATCACGACGATGGCGGGACAGTGGCTTGGCTTCCTCCTTCAGGTGCTGAATGGCGACGCTGACGGAATTCTTGCCGGGAAACGGCGGTTGTCCGGCAAACATGTGATAGCAGGAAACGCCGAACGAATACTGGTCTGTGCGGTGATCGAGCTTTTCGCCCTGAATCTGTTCGGGGCTCATGTACCATGGCGTGCCCATCGTCGTCCCGTCCTGAGTCAGATTCATTTTCTCAGTGACTTCGTTCAATTGAGCCAGGCCGAAATCCGTGACCTTCGCGACTTCGCCTCGCGTCAGCATGATGTTCTCGGGTTTGATGTCGCGATGCACCACACCGGCGTCCGAAGCAGCTCTGAGAGCCGCTGCGACATTTTTTATCCACTTCAGCCCGGTCAGAAAATCGGGCGGACCGTTGCGTTTGATCCACTGGCTCAGGTTCTGGCCCTGCACATATTCCTGAACGATATAGTGCAGATCGTCTCCATGGCCAATCATGTAGACCTGCACAATGTTGGGATGACTCAGACCGCCAGCCGCGCGCGCCTCCTGTTCGAATCGTTGCAGCAGAGTGTTGTTTTTTCCACTCACCGCATCTTCACGCAGGATCTTCACGGCCACAGATCTGCGCAAAGAAATCTGTTCTGCAAGGTAAACTTCTGCCATTCCGCCAACGCCCAGCCGGCGCAGCAGGCGAAAGTCACCCAGCGTTCGGTTAACAAGGTCACTTTGATCAGGTCGAAATGTATCAGGCGGGGGGTCAGTCATTCGTGTGATTCGCCGGTCCACGTAAAGGACGGAGCAAGAGTCCGGTGAGCGGTACAGTGTCGCAGAACTGACAACAGCTGTCAGCCCAAAAGGGCACCGCAGTTTTTCCCGAAAAACGTGCGTGACAGGGTTTGCCATCGAATTTCGGTCGTAAAAGCGTCCACGGGAACAGTCGACAGGACGTCTGACGCTGGACAGGACGCCGGATCTGGAGGGGTGATGTGCCGTGCGGTCTGCAGCGGTTTCGTCACGGACATGCGCTCTCACCTGGCCTGGCGCGGCAGCAGTGTCGTTGTGGTCTGCAGGAAGAGCGATGTCTGCCACGAAGTCGCTCGCGAATCGCAGAAATAGATCTTCAAAAACCTGACAAAGTCTGGTGAAATACGCGACGGGGAATCCATGCGAACAGGTCGATGGTCGATACAATTCCCAGCGTTCAAAGTGTTGCTGCATTAATGCAGCCCGAATTGCGGATTTCCGTCTCAATTTCAAAAATGTCTACACTGAACAAATTGCGTCTCCGTCAACGACTTGGCAAATACAGAATCGAGAAACGCCTTGGCGAAGGTGGTTTCGCGGAGGTGTTTCAGGCAATGGACACCATCATGGGCACTCGAGTTGCCCTGAAGATTCCCCACGCCACTCTTGTTGACAGCGAACTTCTGAAATCCTTCCGTCGTGAGGCGCGTCTGGTTGCCAAGGTTGATCACCCGGGAATCCTTCAGATTAAAGATGCGAGTGTCATTGACGGGAGGCTGGTGATTTCGTTTCCGCTGGGGAAGGAAACGCTGAGCGATCGACTTTCACGACGTATGTCACTGGAAACGATCTTCTCGATCAGCGACCAGCTGCTGGCGGCCGTCGCATTTGCACACCAGAGTAAAGTGATCCATTGTGATATCAAACCCGAAAACATAATCATGTTTGACGGTTCCGTGATGAAGCTGGCTGACTTTGGAATCGCAAAAGTCGCCCGCCAAACGGTTCATGGCTGTGGGACGGGAACCGTCGGTCATATGGCACCTGAACAGGCGATGGGGCGACCGTCTGTGCGGTCTGACGTTTTTGCGGTGGGACTGATCATTCACCGCATGTTCTCGGGGCAGTGGGCGGAATGGCCATATGATTGGCCACTGAACGGACATCGTCGGCTGCGCGAGCGAATTCCTGCGACGATGATCACCTGGCTCAGGAAAGCACTTGAGCTGAACGCAGCGCAGCGTTTTCGCGACTGCGTGCAGATGCGGAACGCGTTTGCGCGTTTGCGTCCCGCAGCATTGCGTATCATTCAGCGGCAGCGTCGCAGGACTCGAGCAGGAAAGCTGGACACAGCAAAGCCTGCAGGCCGCACCCGACGGGCTGCCTGAATTTTCAGGTCCGATGGCAAACGCTGCAAGTCGTGATAACGACACGCTTTAATGCGTGTGGCCGTTGAGAATCAACATTGACCGGCAGAACGTCGCATGCATAAGATGTGTCTGCCGCGCAGGATGCGCGCGTCGCCGTCTTAATGACTTGTTCAAGGATGAACAGATGCGAATCGCCGCGGATGACGAACCATCAGTCATCCCGATCAAACCATTTGATCAACTTCGTGAAGCTCAGGCTATTATTCGCCGCGAAGCCGAGGCTCTCCAGACCCTTGCAGGCAGTCTGGATGACAGCTTCTGCGACGCCGTTCGGCTGATTCATCAATCGTCTGGAACGGTCATTGTCACGGGCGTCGGCAAAGCCGGTCTGATTGGTCAGAAGATTGTGGCGACCATGGCCAGCATCGGTACGCGAGCGAGATTCCTGCATCCGACAGAGGCGGTACACGGGGATTTGGGATGCGTTGACTCAAACGACGTCGTTCTGGTGCTGTCCAACAGCGGATCTTCGGAGGAGATTTTGCGTCTGCTGCCGACGTTTTCCCGGCTGAACATTCCTGTCGTGGCCATCACGCGTGACGACCGGAATTCGCTGGCCCGTCAATCTCAGGTGGTTCTGCAAATCGGGCACCACACGGAAGCGGGGGATCTTCAATTGGCTCCTACCGTCAGCACGACCGCCATGCTGGCGATCGGAGATGCTCTGGCGTTGACCCTGAGCCACACGAAGGGATTCACGGAGGAAGACTTTGCCGTCGTTCATCCGGCTGGCACTCTGGGGCAAAGACTGAAGCCTGTTCGTGAATTGATGCGCAGCGGAGACCAACTGAGGGTCTCGTCGGATTCAGCCACCGTTCGACAGGTCATGTGTGAACTCAGCCGACCAGGTCGACGTACAGGAGCGGTGATTCTGACAGCCGTCGACGGAACGATCTCCGGAATTTTTACCGACAGTGATCTGGCCCGATTATTTGAACATCGCCGTGACCATCTGGTCGATGAACCGATTTCGAAGGTAATGACCGTCAATCCCACGACGACTGGCCCCAACGTCCTGCTGGCCGAAGCAACACGGCTGATGTCGGACTTAAAGCTGAGTGAACTGCCCGTCGCCGACGACGCTGGTGTCCCGCTGGGTCTGCTGGACATTACCGACATTCTTGACTTTTCCTCGTCGTTGACGGCACCGCGGCCGGCAGCACACGTTCAGGGCACCACAAGCAAGTCCGCTTAGGTCAAAGGCAAACCGTCTTTTTCTGAGACGACGACGTTGCATGCATATCTACAGCTCCAAAAACAGATTTTTTCTGAGCGTTGCAACCACCATTGCTCTGGCGGGGGTGTACGTCGTTTTTCGTTTGGCGACTTCACCGTTTCTGGAAGTGGAACGGGAGAAACGAACATTTACCCGGGTGGAGACTGGCGATGACGAGCCTGAGTTCCGTCGAATCGCGGCGAAGTGGTTTCCTCAGGATCCATGGGTGTCGAAATCCGCAATTCATTTTCGGCACGGTGGGCGATACGTCTACTGCCAGAAATATGATCTGATTGACCTGCCGAAGCAGAGTCCGGCCGTCGACTTTCGACCGATCGCGATGCTGTGGAGTGGTGAATCTGAGGATGTGCCCGTCAGACTTGTGGCGAAGTCGGCACAGCTGACACATTCCAAGCAGTTTTCACTGGTGGACATGGACCTGGGGCGCATCACCGGAGGCCGCCTGGCCGGCGGTGTGCGGCTTCGTGGCCCACGTGGTCTGAAGATTGACGTACCAACTCTTCATCTGTCAGAAGATTCCATGAAGCTGTGGAGCAGCGATAAAGTGTATTTTGCGTGGGAAGGACATAAAGGCTCCGCCAGCAGCGGGATCGATGTTTATCTGCAGAGTGATTCCGGAGACGGTCTGGCGAATGTCACCAACATCAGTCGGATCGTGCTGAATGGGAGAGTCGACTGCGATTTCTCGCTGCCAGGTAAACGGGCTGGTGACGAGGAACTGCGGCTGAAGATCTCTGCCGCTCAGGGATTCAACTATGATTTTCTCACCATGACCGGCATCTTTCAGGGGATTTCTGCCCATCCGGATACGCAGAGCGCATCGTCTAACAGACCGATCAAGCGAGACGAGGAGGTCTGGGTCCGTAGATTCAACGCCGATGACACAGTGGATCAACTGGTCTGCCCGGAATTGCAGCTGCAGTTCCGCAACGACATGCCCACCGGATCGGGGATGCCCAAAGACGACCGCCTACATCTTGAAAGCATTACCGCCTGGGGAAAACAAGTTGCCTTCTATTCCCCACAACACAATCTCACGGTGCTGGCCAACAATCTGCGGTACGCGGTCGACGAAAGACTGATCGAAATCCGCAACACCAAAACGGATCACACTGGTCGCCGGTTTTTTGTGGACGTCCGGCAGGATGGTGCATCGGTGAAGGTGCCCCACATTCGCATTCTGCATGGTATCGATGGTTCGATTCAGCGTGTTGAATGCCTCGGGGCCGGCAGGCTTTCAGCAAAACCTCCGTCACCGTCTTCTGATCAGCGGGATGTCGCTGCGGCAGCGGGACAAAAAAGACAAGGAAGTTTTGAAGCGAAATGGCGGCGGTCGATGACGCTTCAATTGGGAGCGGACGGGCTTACTCGGATTGTTACATTGAAAGAGGGGGCATCAGTTGCGCAGCCTGAGGCCGGTTTTAGACTTGCGGCGGGCACCATAGCCATGAGGCTCGCGGAATCCGGTGTGTCCTCTTCTGCTGAGGAGCGGACAACGACGCCATCGGGCGTTGTTGGATTGGCGTCAACATCCGGAGCTGATTCCTCATTCAATCTTGCCAGCCTGAGGCCTGAAGTTCTGACAGCCACGGAGCATGTCGTGCTGAATTCTCCAGGCACCATCGGTCGCCTGCGTGAGAGACTTACCGTTCGCTTTGAGGACATGATTCACGGGAAGTCCGAAGAGAGTAAGCGAGCGGGAGGCGTCAGAACTGTTGCACAAACAGCAGAATTAAAACCTGGAATTCCGTTAAACGCGGAAAGTGCAACTTCGAGCGATCGCGTGTCGTTTGTGTCAGACACGCTTGACGCAATCGTGATGATCAGTAGTGAGGCTGACAGCCGCGAAGTTGTGTTTCACAACCTCTGGTTGAAGGGCAGTGTCAAAGTGATACGGCAGGCACAGAAGGAGGAAGACAGCTTCACAGCCAGCGGTAATCAGCTGTTTGCCGCACAGGGACTCAACGACAACCGTGAGATTCAGCTGTTCGGGGATCCCGCAAAAGTAAAACGTCTGACCGAAACGCTGGAGGGGCCTCGAATTGATCTGCAGGAACGATCACGACGGGCCAAAGTGGTCGGCAGCGGTCGGATTCGTTTTATTACAGACACAGGATTCGACGGACAACAATTACTGCAGCCGACACCGATCGACATCTTCTGGAGCGACCATATGGAGTTCCAGGATCGCAGAGCACACTTCGTGGGTAATATTCGAGTGATCATGAGCGATGGGCAGACACAGCACATGGAAGTGACGTGTTCGGGGCTGGATGTCTACTTCGACCGCGACCTTGCTCTGGGACAGCAGAATTCTGAAGGGGGTTTTGTGGCCGTTCAGCCCGGTGGCAGCGATGCTGCGACGTCGGGACCGATTGATCGCATTGAATGCCACAGCCATGTGGTCGTGAAAATCGATCAGTTCGCCGATGGAGTGACCAGTGCTCGACACCACGCGGAATTTGCAGACCTGAGTGTCAATCTTACGACCGGCGATTTTACGGCGATTGGTCGGGGTTTCCTGAGTTCCATCAGTCCCGATCGAAACGGAGAGTTGCAGGGTTCGTCACCTGCCACTGCTCGAGCGAACACGCCCGCGCAGACTCACGAAACCGCATTCGTGTTCATGAAGGCCGAATTCATCGGCGAAATTAAAGGCAATATTCACCGTCAGGAAGCCACATTGTCTCATCATGTGGAAGCCGTCGTTGCACCAGCGCGACGTGTCGACGAAAAGATCAACTTTGACCACATCGCGACCGCTCAGCTGCCCGAACGTGCCGGCATCCTGAGTGCCGAAGAACTGACCATCAGTGCCGTGCCGCTGACAGATTCCGAATCAGATTCGTTTGCGATCGTGGCCAAAGAGAACGCGCGGCTGGAGTCTCAAACCATCTCCGGAACGGCGGACGTCATTACCTACGACCATTCCAAGGAACAATTCATCCTGCGAGCCGAAGGTCGCGGGTCCGTGACAGTCAATCACAGAGCAAGCCTTTACAGTCAATTTAGCAAACTCGTGGGCAAACGTTTTGAGTACTACCGTCGTACCAATCAGCTGAACGCAGAAGAGATCAGCAGTCTTGACGTGGGCGAGTAGGCTTTACTGAGAATCAGTCGGAAGTGATCTCGAAGTCTGTCCCGGATCCGATTATTCCTCATCATCAATGGGCACGGCGGGTACTGCCTGCGGCGGCGGCGCTTCTCCGGTCATTGGATTCAGCGGGATTTCGGTTTCCGAAGTTGATGATTCCGGAATGTACAGATTGACGGACCCGGCGGGACCGGGAGAAACGAACTCGGGAGGTTCGGTGGTTAGTTTCGGGGCGTCTTTGGCGTGAGTCCTGGCAGCGGCACGCAACATGGCGTCGCTGTAGGCTTCGGGACACCATTGGCCTTCGGCCAGAAGAATGCCGTTGTCGTCCAGCGACGTTCCCTTGGCAAGATGTAATGATGTGATCGCCTTGTTGTAGGCTACCAGTTGTTGATAGTAGGCGTTTTCGGCGTCAGCAAGGCTGGACTGGGCTCGCAATACAAGGTCCATGGTCAGTGTGCCGATCTCTCGTTCCGCTTCCAGTAATTGCACGCGTTTGTCTGCAGCCTGCAGACGCTTGCGGTTGGATTGAGCCGCTGCGTACGCCGACGTAACGTCCTGAATAGCGGTTGCAATGTCGTGGGCAATGTTGCGTTCCTGCGATGCCAGTATCGCGGTGTCTCGAGTCAGTTGCAGTTCGAGATTTCTGACCTGGCTGCGAGCCAGACGAAACCCAAGCGGCACGCTCAATTCCAGACCCAGTGTCCATGATTCCAGGTGGTCGTGTGTCAGTGACCCGAAGCCGCTGCCATTCTGTCGATTAGTCTGTGAGATCAGCGTGTCGCCGAATCCGTTAACGTTGTAACTGCTCACGAAATCCAGCCGTGGCCGCACCAGACTCTTCGCCGCCTTCAGTTGCAGCTGAAGGCTTTTGATGATCCATTTCTGCCGGCGCAGTTCGACACGATGAGTCAAGCCCTCGGTCAGACTGCCTCTCCAGTCCGGAATGAACTCAGCAATCGCCGGTTCGTCAATCGGACGCAGAACAGTTCCGTCGTTCAGCGGGAGTCCCACAAGTCTGCGGACTTCTGTTTCAGCCTTGTACAACGCGTTCAACGACGTTTCCACTGCGGACTTTGTTTCGTACAGCCGGTCACGGGCCTGCAGTTCGTCAGCCGGTTTCAGCACGCCGACCTCCAGTCGATCCTGGGATTCTCGCCATGTCTGAAAGGCACTCTGATGCGCCACGACCGCTGTGTCGTAGGACCGATACGCGAAGTACAGATCCCAGTAGGCGTTCTCAACATCAACGATTGCGTTTCGAACGGCCGCCTCAAAGTCAGCCAGCGAGATGTCGGCGCTGATGCGAGCGATAAGGACTCCCTGGCTGACACCAGTGATCGGACCGAAGGCCCGATTTACCGGGCCGGCAATTCGAGTAAACTCAACGCCACTTGCCGCGAGCAGAGGATGTCGATACGAGGCCCCGATCTTTCCGCCGTATGCCGACGGAAACGCATTTGGGGCAACTCCGGCGGTAGGCGCGTTCGTGTAGTTCCAGTTGTGCTCCAGCGACAGCGTCGAACCGAATGCAAACCGCTTGGAAAGACCGGACCGGAAGACGCCGGTCTCAACACCTGCTCCGAGTGCGTTTCCGGTTGCGGCACGACTTCGTCCCCAGACCATCGACGTATTAAACGTTGTGTCAAAATCCGCCAACGCGGCGTCTACACCTCGGCCTCGACCGAACAGGACGCCACTCTGCTGAATTCCGGGGTCATACACAGTCGACACGCCGCCAGGATTGCGGAGGGACGCTTTTGCACTGCCGCCTCCCAACTCGATCACATCATTATTGGCCAGCGCTGATCGAATGGCTTCCTGCAGAGAGAAATCCCGTGGTTCATCGTCAACGCGACGGGAAAGGCTTCGCGGTTCAAGGCTGACGGCGACGGACTGAGCCGTTTGATTGTCCAGGCATGGATATTCGATGGTACTGCTGTACCCTCGGTAGTGAGTCACGCGGGAAATGTCATCGCAGTATTGTAAATCGCTGAGCTTCGCCTTGCGGGCAGAACACCCCGACGCAACCAGCAGCAAAGCCGTGGCTGCCAACACTAGACGCGAAGGCGCACAGTGTGCGATGCGCTGAAAGATTGAATGATGGTTATGCACGAGACTTCCCTGTCTCAATGGTTTGGGGCGCAGGCTGCGCTGGAATCCTGCAGCCTAACCGGTGTGTTCAGTGCGAACGACACATCAGTCAGGTGCGGGCAGAAGTCCTATCGTCGGACGATTCTGCATTACTTGAAGAAGAGGTGCCCGAAGCATACTCGTTATAGGGCAGACCAAGCTTCTTC
>JAPYTO010000226.1 GCA_029941865.1 Fuerstiella sp.
GTTGCTCCGTTGGGCAGAGTGACCGGTGCTTCGGTGATCGTCACCGTGAACGTTGACGTGGCTTGGAAACGAGAACCGGATTCGTTGGCGGGTGCCTGATTGTCGGCTGAATCACTGTCGCTGCCGTCCGAATCGTTCGCGCTGGCTGGCCCGCTACCCTGCGACTGTTCGCCTTCGGTACTGTCGTCATCCTGTTCGGGAGTCGAAGCGGTATCGATCCAGTCCTGAGGAATGTCCCAGCGATCGTCGCCACTTTCTCCGTCCATGCTGCCGGTTTCAGACGAAACCGTGGTGGTAATGGTATAGGTGGTGACCGTCGTGTCACCATCCACAACGGTCGTTGTTGTGTTGGTGGTGTCCACATCCACGTCGGGACTGTCGCCATCGGCCTCGCCGTCGGGAGTTGCTGCAGGCGTCGTTCCGGATTCTGCGGTCGCACTGCTTTCACCCGCAGCGTCCTGTCCATCGCCAAAAAACGCGGCCAGCCACGGATCTGATTCACCACCATCGGCGAGCGACGACGCGGATGCCTCAGAATTCTGCTCGGCACCCGCTGCTTCGCTGTCTGCCGTGTCCTGTTGCACTCCCTGCCAGGCTTCCACCGTTGATGCATCAAAGGAATCGGCCGAACCAGCGATGTCGTTCATGTAGGGTTCGACCGCATCCGCCAACGCTGTGCCCGCGATTGCATCAGTACCGCTGACCTGACTGAACATCCGAGCAGCCTGTGACATCGCATCGGCGTGACGTCGGTGAAGAACTGCCAACTGCGTTTATGTTTTTGCGCGGCAACGAATTAGTCAGCGGCCTCAAATCACGCAACCGATAGTCAGTCAACGCACGGCTTCAACGCACCACCGGCGTTTCGATTTTGGCGAGCCAGTCGGCGGTCGAACATGTCCCCGACAGAGATCTCGATCGTTTTGCACAGTTCATCCAGGTCGAGCTTAACCCACGTGGAGGACCAGCGGAGACAACCGAAAAACAAATAATGGCCGTGGCACCAATGAAGTACGCAACTGCTAGCCACGTCGGTGTCCAGCCCGTGCGTATGCACTCCTCGCAAGTAGCCACTTCCCCTGCGAATTTCAGTACTCAATAGTGATTGACCAGGAAACAAGCGTTCCAATATCCCGGGCCGCGAGGTCGCGCACACGTAGCCGCCATTTGCCTCGAATGGATTCGCCCTGAAGGTCGTTGAGGTCCGGGGTTGACGTGGAATCGTACGACCGCTTGATGTCGTTGTTGCGGCCTCCTGCTCTATCATGCAGTCGTACGACCTGTTCGGACGGCGAGATAAGCTCAACTCGAAGATCACCAATGTAAGTGTGCTCAATATCCACTTCGACGGCGATGTTCTCAAGGTCACCTTCCTGCTGGATTTTGATCTTGCTTGAGACTCCCTCAAAACTGTTGTCTGGAATCTCAACGTTTGAATTCGCGGATCCCGTTACTGTCGTCGAGTGGCGGTCGTACCGAACAACAAGGCCCCATTCCACGAGCCGCCCAACATCCTGAGAGGCTTTATCGACGACGACGAGTGACCAATCCCCGGCAACTTCATTTCCCGCCAGGTTCGCCAAATCCGGCGTTGTCGCGCTGTCATAAGTCTGGTGAATGTCATCACCATCTGCGCCCTCGCGATCATGTAGCACGATCACGGAGCCGTCCGGGGCAACGAGTGAGACTTTTAGATCGCTAATCCAGCTATGGACGATCTCCACGCTCGCCGAGATATCAATGATCTCACCGGCGGAATCAATGCTCAGAGATGTCGTGACGCCGTTGGGATCGTTGTCCGGAATCAGTAAATTCGGGAAGGATTTGACGTCGGCGATCGGTTGGACTTGCGGATTTCCGACCGTGAATGTGATATTTTGGCCCGCAACGCCAACTTCCGAAACCACAAGACCGGAATCGGTTCCATTCCAATTTCGAGAGGAAGGAGTCGTTTCATCGGAGACTGCCACACCTGGAATTCCAACAAAGAGATCGGTGGAGTCACCAGCATTGCGATTGTTCTCGAGGTCGAGGCTACCGTCGGCTTGAAGGACGGCACACTGATAGTGCTTGTTCCTGGTGCCGTCCTGCCACTCGTTGGAGCCCAGCGTGTCGCAATGATAAATGGCCAAACCACTTGACGGGAGATGTGCATCCAGGCCCCGCTGGCTGCGGTTTTCGATCATGAAGTATTCATTCGGCAGATTCGTTTCAAACTTCCAGGCCTTGTCGTAGGCGCCGTGCTGGGCCGTGATTCTATCGGGGGAGTCGAGCAAAATGACCTCGTCGACCCAACCCGCGAGTTCGCGAAGATAAGCGCACACGGGAGAAGGGGTGCGGCGACCGTTGAGGTGATTACCGGAGCCCATAAGGCAGTAGCGACCGATGCCCTGGCTCTTTTCGAAATCACCATCGCGTTTGCCGTCGTCGTACATGTCCGGGAATCGGCAGAGCAGGTGCCCATTCTCGTGGCCGATGGTCCCGATTTTCAAGTCGACCACATGGCTACCAAGCCCGGTGAGTTGGTGGTAGTGCGTGCGCATATCGCCGTATTGCAATCGTTTCACGGAATTGTGAGGCCAAAGGTCGCCGCTATACTGGGAATCTCCGGCGTAAAGGAAGTTGATCGCATCTACAATTCCTTCGTCCCGAGAGTCAAATTCCGACAGATCGACATTGAAATCGTTGACGGCGATGTTGAGTGCTTCCTCGACCAGCAAGTTGTTGATGTAGTGTCCTCGTCTTCTGGAGAGCTTTACGGGACCGACAACCGTGTTGACGTAATCGAGTTTGCCGCTCGAGACGATTTGGAAATACCTATTTACTGAGCAGAAATTCCCGTTGCCGCTATAGTTGGCGGCGTTAAACATTTCGTCAACGTCGTCGCGAGAGATGCTACTTGTGACGTCATCGAATTCGACAAGGATTGTTAGCCCGCGAACCGTCCCCTGGTGCAACTTGCGTCCATTCAGCAGCCCATTGTCAGGCCCTATGGTGCGCGTTGCACTCAAGTCCGGATCTATCTCTCGCGGGCGGAGGCGGCTGTAGTTTTGTTCGAATTTTTCATTACGTACATCGGGGTCCTCTTTGAGGTGTTTACTCACCCCGTCGGGAAGCGGCTTGCCGATCGGAATACCGCTGGACAAAAAACGTCCGGTTGCGAGCAACGCGTAGCAGTAGCAACCGTAGTCTTTGTCGACAACGACAGTGTATCCCTCATTCGTTTCGTAGCGGGCGTAGAATTCGTCACCGAAGATTCTCAACTGAACATCACCGCCTGTGCGCTGACCGCAGACGATCGTCTCTCCAATCAGAACGCTCATCTCGATGTCCTCTCTTTAAGGGGCTATCTTCTATCGCCGCAAACGAATTGCTCAGCGGCTCGAAACAGGATTCAAAATCCCCAAAAAACTTTCTTCACTCACAGCAAGCATCACTTCTGTCGCACCGATTGACGGTGTTGAAGTGAATATCAGCGGGACTGTCCGACGAGGAGGTGAGACGCGATGATTTGTGTAAACCCGCCTCATCAGAATGAGAAAACGCCGACTTGTCGCCTACACCTGAACTTGACTCAGTCACCGAGAACAACACCATGGGGTAATGTCACATACTACGTACACAGGTGTAAATAGGTACTACACCAGGAGTAGGTGTGAAAAGCAAGTGAGCCGATGGAATACCTCCCAATCGACAAACTTGAAGAGCCCAGGTAATGGCATGCATCCAGCAGACGGTCGGTTATGAAACCTATACGAGTCGGAGCAAAGCTTTTCTGACGTCACACCACTGGAAACTCGCCACATGTCGCTCACTGACGGGTGGGCAATGTAGGGATCAGGAAATCAGCCCCGCGGGGTCAAAATATTCATCCGGACTTCAACTTTCACGTGGCAGGGAAGTTACGTTACAATCAATTCTTCCGATTCGGGCGATTGATTTCACGCCAAAAGGCCGGGATGCTGGACTGAACGCCACCTTTCAGCACGTGGTGATCCATCAACTTCATTCTGCAACCCTGGCAGCTTCTTCTTGTCGTCTTCTGCGGCTGGGTGCATCGCCATCAGACAGAGATTATTGAGTTTAAGGACGCTCAGATTTGCTCCAGGAATTCGGCAGGAAACGCATCCTGCTCGACGACGACCGGCGTCGATTCCTGGCCGTCAAAGGCAAATCGACCCACCTTAGCAGACCGCAAAACTGGTCCTAACGATGGGGTCCACTTCACGGTTCACTGGCAACGAACTCTTCTGGATCACGTGATAGTTTGGGATCTGTCATTTGTCATCCACCTGCCTGCTGATTCAACATCCGGTGGTCTGTTGTATCGGCCATCGCTCTCGGTTTCCAGATGTCCGCAGGCGGCGTGTGCACCAACGATCGTGACCACAGAGATTCTGGCAGCCTGTCCCAGCGTTGCCGCCGAGCGCCTGTTTTCTTGATTTGCGTTCCGTTGAAGTTCCAAATATCATCTTTGGCGCTGAGTATGACCGCGGAAAGAAGCACGGCGACGACTCGATCCGACAAAGGGGGTCAACTTGAATTTCCTGAAGCAAGAACGCGCAGTCCTCAACGAGCTGCTGCCGGGCCTCGACGAAAAGCTGGCCAAACTCTCATTGACGGAAACGGAACAACCCGGCAATCCCGGCATTGCCCAGTATCGTGAAAGTGGTGGCGTACGGTTACTGATTCCCACAGCACAGGGCGGCCTTGGTGCCAACGCGCTGCAGGCGGTTCGCGTTAGTCGCGCGATCGGCAGCCGATCTCCTTCGCTCGCCATCGCTACGACAATGCATCAGTTCTCGGTGGTTTCATTAGTGGAAGCGGCAGCCGTGGGTACCGGGGTGGAATCCCTGCTGCTCGAAACAGTGGCCAGTCGAAACCACTACGTGGCGTCTGGCTTCGCAGAAGGTAAAACAGGGCAGAATATCCTCACTTCATCCATGCAGGTACAACGATCTTCCGACGGGCTGATCGTGAACGGCAGCAAGAAACCATGCAGCCTGTCCGAGTCGATGGATTTGTTGACTGTGAGCCTGAGTGTTCCGCCGGGAAAGGATGGTGAGCCGTCTGGCTTCGCCGTAGCAATTGTACCGGCCGATGCTGAAGGAGTTGAACTCCGACCGTTCTGGTCCAACTCTGTTTTGGCGGGTGCCGAAAGTGATGAAGTGATCCTGCGCGACGTAGCCGTTCCCGACGCCTTCGTGGCATATCTGGCCGACGAAGCTCAGGCACAAACAGTGCAGACGCGCGGCTTCATCTGGTTCGAACTTCTGATCTCCGCAGCCTACCTCGGCGTTGCCAGCGCTTTGGTGGAGCGTGTCCTGGTCGGTGGCCGCGGCACACCGACGGAGCGGACTCAATTGGCAATCGATGTCGAAGCAGCAATGGGCGTTCTGGAAAATGCGGCCCGAGCGATGATGGACGGTGAAAACAACGAGGACGCCCTGGCCCACGTGATCATGGCTCGATACGCCGTGCAGGGCGCCATCGAACGGGTGACGTTCCACGCGGCGGAGCTGCTGGGTGGCATGGCCTTCCTCACATCGAATGATGTTGTGTGCCTGCTGGCTTCCGCCCGCGCGCTGGCATTTCATCCGCCGTCTCGTGCGAGTCTCGTGACCGAACTCGACGATTATCTGGGCGGGAAGCCATTTGCGATCGCATAGTGCGTGTCGCACGGACGTGTCGCGTGGCCGGCGAGCGACTGCCATTGTCCTATGTTTCGATGTCTGCCGACTCAGGCAGCCGGCTGGGATAGCCATATCGCTCGAACGCAGCGTGCCAGCGAGCATAGATTTTCCGCTTCAACGGCTCATCAATGTTGTAGGTATTCTTTTTATACGCCGCCAGCGCCGGCACTTCGGCCTGAATTTTCGGCTCGACACTCTGCCACCCGGGCAGACCAAGTTTTTCGTAGACCTGACACATCTGTCCCAGCGGGTCGGCTTCCAGATCCTCAAATCGCACTTCGTGTAAATGGCCAGCCGGGATCAGGTGTTTGGTATTCTCATATGCTTCAAAAAGACTCGAATACAGCTGCATCATGTTCTCTTCCATGTCGTCAAGGCACGGTTTCCCGAGCCCGTTTTCGGTAAACAACGTCTTGCGCAAATGGATGCTGGATTTGTAGACCACGTACGGATCACGATGAATGTGGATGAATTTCGCATCAGGAAACATCTCCAGCAGGATGGGAATCCGGTACGTGTGCGGAGGAGATTTCAGCACGATGGGCTTGTTGGCTCGTATGGTCAGTTTTTTCAGAAAGTAAACGAATGCGTCCTGCCAGCGTCGGCGTTCCTTCGGAGTGAGTTCCGTGAGATCGAAGAAGCGGCCGTATGTGCTCGGATCGCGCTGATGAGCCAGCATCAGGTACGGAGAAAGCAGGGTCATGGCCAGCAGCGCTACCTCGTCTTCCTGCGTCATGTCCCAACCGGCGGGAAGGTCGTCCACCGGCCGCGTTTTCGGCACTCCCCATGCCGTCAACTTAGTGGCAATCCGCTCAGTAAGCAGGAAACTGCCGGGAAAAATCACCTGATACAGATTGGGATATGTGAACTGCGGATCCAGGGACATCAGATTGTGAAGCAGCGTCGTGCCGCTGCGCCAATGACCGATGATGAAGATCGGCGGATGCTCAATCTTCTGTCGTGAGATGCGTCTGCCATACACGCAATTCTCAAGTAATTTCTCCAGCGAATTCACCACACTAAAAGCGGTGATGGAGGCCAATCGCGGTAGTCTGCTCCAATGCATGGGCGGACGACTCGCCAACAATCGGACCCAGTTGCCAAAGGTCAAACCGTGAAAGATGCAGAAGTGTCCCTGCTTTTTCGGTTGCGTTTCCGCTCGCGCTGACGCCGCCTCAACCGTGGGCGTGCCACTATCCTGCGCGACGTCCGGAGAGTTCTGTGAGGAGATGTTCACTCGTTCCTTTCCCCGATTTACGTGATTTCATTTGCACACGGCGCCCATTCGCCGTGTGACGGCAGAGTACCGAGGACGCGAGAGGACTTTGAAGTCGATGGTCCGCCAGCCTGTTTGCTAACGCCGCCTTCTCAGGTAACGCGAGATCGTGATGAAAGGACCGATCGACTGTTGAGAGTCAATCCGCCACGCGAGATTGCGAATACAGATCAGGCCTCCGAGACCGGTTGTAACCGGTCAGCTGACGAGTGTTCCTCGAGCTCGAAGAGCTGTCGCAGCCTCCCTGCCTTCTTTGTGTCTCCACTGAATTGGACCTTGCCGGAAAAATAGAGCCGCACCATATCGGTGTCTGGGTTGTCGTACAAAGTGCGGAAGTCTTCCACTGCGATTGTGATGCCGCAATCGGCACCGCCCGGATTGCCCTTCGTGACACTCGGCCCGGACTTCGAAACATCAACGAACCACTCTCCCCCACCATCACCAGTGACACAGATCTGAAATCTCACCCCAATCTGCCGTGCGGCATCCGCATTCGTCGCGAAAATTGCGGGCAATTCTTCGTTGAAGACTTTGGGAACATCAAGAACCACGGTGCTTTTGCCGTTCGATGAAGAGGACGAATTCGCGGCAGCCGCGTCGTGCTCGCCGATTCCGGTCTTGGCAACAAGGTCGTCGACCAGACTGGTCACGTAGTCGATCTCTTCACAGGTCTGTTCAAGAGCCATCAGCAAACTGTCTATTTGCTCGGCCGTGACGATCAGCGGCGGCTGCAATCGCAGGACGAACGGATTCGAACGGCACGTCTGTGCATAAATTCCATGACCATGAAGCAGGGTCTGCAACGCGTGCAGTACGTGGAACCCGTTCACCAGCCGGTCGTATTGTGGAATCAGCATGGATGCCGTTCCCGTCGGATCAGATGCCCGCCAATGATCCGCCAGGTTTGCCGGGATGGGATGAAACTCCAGGCCAATCAGCAGACCCTGCCCGCGAACCTCCTTCAGGCACCGCGAACGTCGGCACAGAGAGACCAGCCCACGTTGCAACTGCGTGCCCCGCTCCGCCGCATTCTCGGCCAGCCCTTCGTGTTGGAGTACCCGCAGCGTCGCCAGAGCTGCCGCACATGCCAGGCTTCCCCCACCAAACGTACTCGTATGCAGCGCAAAGGTTTGCACGGTGCCGTAAGCCTGCATCCACAGATCACGGCGAGTCAGCATGGCGCCGATGGGCATCAGGCCGCCTCCCAGCGATTTTGCAAGGCACAGGACATCGGGCTGAACGCCTTCGTGCTCGCAGGCGAACAGAGCTCCCGTGCGACCGAGGCCGGTCTGCACTTCGTCGACAATCAACAATGTGTCGGTCCTGCGGCACAACTCGGACGCACGCTTAAGGAAGCCCTCGGGCAGGACATACATCCCACCCTCGGCCTGCAGCGGCTCAATAATAAATGCCGCAAATCGGCGCGTCGCCAGTTCTCGTTCCAGCAACTCGCTGTTGCCGAGCGGAATTGTTTCGCAGCCAGCAAGTAACGGACCGAATGGCCTGCGAAATTCTGCCGTGCCGGATACTGAAAGCGCTCCCAGCGACTTGCCGTGGTAGGCCCCTTCACACGAAAGCATCCGTTCGCGACCCGTCAAAATACGGGCCAGCTTCAAGGCGGCTTCCACCGATTCGGTACCGCTGTTGCAGAAGAAAACCATTTCCAGACCACTGGGAGCCAGTGCCGCGAGATCTGCCGCCAGAGCTCCCTGATACGGATTGACCGCCGACTGCACAAAACCGGGTGCCTGTTCACTCAGAGCGTCAGTCAGCGCCTCGACCACAGCCGGATGATTGTGCCCCAGATTGAGCGACCCGAATCCCGATACGCAGTCGAAATACTCTCGTCCTTCGGCGTCGTACACATACACCCCTTCACCTCGGACGAAGGTGCGTACAAAGCCACTCGATCGCCCGAGGGCATGCAGCACAGGGTTGCAGTGCCGGGCGTGCTGGTCGGCAGCCGTCGAGATCCGCTTGTCGACGGTGCGCAACGGCCGCGTCCGCCCGGTTTCCAATCGCATGCGCACCTGACGGAACTGCGTCGTGATCGCGTCGTCCAGTGGATTCCCGAAAGAATACAGGCGAGAGAAATCGTAACCATGCGCCCGAGCCCGCGAGCCAATGTCCTGGATCGAGTCCAGACTGAGACGCCGCCCCAACGAAAGGTTCTCAGCCCGCTGGTCCAGCGCCAGGGCCAGAGTTTCACCCAGGCAGCTCGGAATGACTCTGTGATGGAATTTGATGACGCGTGAAGACGAAGACATTGAATCCGGCAGTTTCACCAGTCCGCCGGTCAGTATCAGGACGTCTGGCCGCAATGCTTTGTTGCCAATCACATCGGTCGGCACACCAACGTCGATCACGATTGTGCCGGGTAACAGTTGGTGCTGATCGATGCAGTTCCCCGACGACGTCGCGGAGATAACGACGCGAGCCTGAGACAATGCATCAGAGATATCCGAAAAGTATTCGCCCCCCACCTGATCGGCAAACTTGCGGACAGTCGCGGTGCCTTTGTTACGACCGACCAGCAGCAATCGGCCGCAATGCGGTGCCACAAGAGCGGCGACACCCGAAGCGATGCTGCCAGGTATGCCAACGACAGCGACCGCCTCGTCCCGGAGATCTATATCGAACTCCTCGGCAACCTGATACAAATTCTGCAACGCTGTGTAGGCGGTCAGACTGTTTCCTGTGGTCACGGCAATCGGGCTGTGCTCGGCAAGAAATTCGCCCCGACTGCCCACGATGCCGGTCATCGATCCAAGCCCGATCAGACTCGCCCCCCATTCGGTCGCCAGACTGACAGCCTCCTGCATGAACTCCAGCGCCCGGTCAGGATTGCCGAGGATCTCATAGGCATCGAGCGGAATCTCGTAAATCCGCCCCTCAGCGGCAGCACCGTCGGGAGACGTCAACCGACCAAGCTCATCGAAAACTGAGACCTCCAGCGGGCGTTCCTGGACTCCTCGAGCCAAGCTGCTGGTAAAAGCACCATGCAATCCCGCGGCGACTGCCATGGCATCCAGGCCCCACATTTGCAGCAGGCTGCCATCCCTGTCCAAATCGAGCATCGTCACCGACTCGCGGCTGAGAGGATGGACAAGAAATGCGAATTTCATATTCCAAAGCTCACGCTGAAGAAATTCTTACGCAGTAATCGTGGACATACACCTAATCAATTTACGGAGAAACAAACGGTCGTCAACCGAGAAGGCAACATTATCGACGGTAACGCCAGGACTGCTCGGCACAGAAACGGGAACGCAGCTAATCTGGGGTATTGAGCCGCGTCTGCTTTTCACGTGCAGAGGTCGGCAACGTCCGAATCTGCAAGTCACATCGCATCGGCGTGACGTCGGTGAAAGTGACAATGCTTCGATTGTTTCTGCTGGCTACGAATTTGTCAGCGGTCCCAGGCCACTTAACCGATAGTCAGTCAACGGCCCGGCTTCACCGCACCGCCGGTGTTTCCGATTTGCGGGCCAGTCGGCGGTCGAACACTTCCTGGACGGAAACCTCGATCGTTCGGCACAACTCGTCCAGATCGAGATCGTCTTCGTCGTAGCCAAATGGTTCTTCGACGTGTTCGGCGACGGTCTCAAGGCCCAGCATGAAATACGCCACGATGCCGGTCAGCGGCACGGTCCACCAGCGGAAACTGTCCACGATGCCCCAGGGAAACGTGATCAGGTACAGCCCGACACACTGTCTGGCGAATGTGCGATAAGAACGAACGACTCGAGTATTCCGGATTCGTTCACAGCCGCCGCAGATATCCAGAAACAGTCGAGCTTCTGAATCGAGAACTCGCAGGTCGTCACCGTCGATAAAACCGTCTGATTTCCACGACCCAAGTTCTTCATACATGCGAGTGATCAGATACGAAGGCACGTGTGAAGGGTGATCGTTGCACGCTTCGAAGCCTTCCAGTTTCTGCAGGTTTGCCCCCTCGCGAAGATGGTCTTTCAGCCCATAGGCGAAGGCCACGATTTCAATGCGGAACTTGTTCAGTTCGTCGTCCCCGGCTTTGCACAGGTCAGCCACTTTGATGGCCATGTTGCGACTGATGTTGACCA
>JAPYTO010000227.1 GCA_029941865.1 Fuerstiella sp.
GGGGCGACCTCGAACAGACAAAACGCTCCCGCCGATACTTTCACCACGCTCGTGCGAGATGCTCGTTGGCGGAATGGCAACTCACGTCCGGGGTGGCGAGTAACCCATTTCGTATCAATAGGTTTGACGAAACCGAGTTGCGGTCTTCGGAACCGGGGCCCCGTCCACACTGCGGTGAACGGAAAACTGCAGCGAAACCATTGTTGTTCACACCCGACGAACGACGTGGGCGGCGAGCCACCTTGCTGAAGGTATCAGCTGCGACCACCCAATAATGAGACGCAGCAACTTGCTCGGTGTGGCGGCACCACTGAGTCTTTTCGGAAGTTGTCCCGAACACGATGCCTACAGCGTTTCACGCTGACTTGTGGCCGCGAAGAACGCTTTTCAATAGCAGTTTCGTTACTCCCACGAGCCAGTATCGGCCACGACAACAAGTAAATTGCTCTAAACCAGGTTGGCGCGAGGCCTTGATGCATTGGGTTGCGGCAGACTTCCATCTCGCGCCTTCTGCCGCCAGAATGTCGTTCGTGTCTCACATCCCTGCCTCACCGCCGTATTTGTCTGTTCCCCCTGCCCCAGCCACTGAATCCTTATGACAACCACCCGCCGCAATTTTCTTTCCTCGGCTGCTGCCGCCGCCGCTCTTCCTGTTGCGTCCTCGGCAATCGCCGAAACGTCGACAGCGATTACAGCCGCCGTCCCCTTCACGTTTTGTCTGAACGCCAGCACGATTCGTGAACAGACGCAGGACATCAGGCAGCAGATTCGGATCGCTGCAGACGCCGGCTATGATGGTATCGAACCGTGGATGCGACATCTGACGCAGTATGTTGAAGCGGGAGGAAGCCTGTCCGACTTAAGCAAGATGATCAGCGATGCCGGATTAACGGTGGAGAGTGCGATCGGTTTTGCTCAGTGGATCGCGGACGACCCTGAGCGCCGCAAAAAGGGGCTGGAGGATGCGAAGCGAGACATGGATATTCTCGCCCAAATCGGAGGTCTTCGGATTGCTGCCCCGCCGACGGGGGCGACGAAGGGACCGAAGCTGGATCTGTTTGTCGTGGCCGAACGTTACCGGACTTTGCTGGAGATCGGTGACGAAACCGGCGTGGTTCCTCAGCTGGAAGTCTGGGGGCATAGTGTCAACCTGTCGCGGCTGGGAGAATCCGTCATGGTTTGTGTCGAAGCCAGTCATCCGAAGGCCTGCCTGCTGCCGGATGTGTATCACATCTTCAAAGGCGGATCAGAGTTTGGTGGCCTGGCTCTGCTGCACGACGCCGCGATTCACGCTTTTCACATGAATGACTATCCGAATTCGCCCAGTCGCGCTGAGATGAACGATTCGCACCGCGTTTATCCAGGAGACGGCATCGCGCCGCTGACCGAAATTCTGAATATGATTGGCGGCCACGGCCGTTCGGTCGTGCTGTCGCTGGAACTGTTCAACAGAGACTACTGGAAACAGGACGCGCTGGAAGTGGCAAAGACCGGTCTGGCAAAGATGAAGGCAGCCGTGGCAGCTGCCGGTTAGCGAACCCTGGGAATGGGCACTTGTCTTCGACGTACAGCGACAGTGGCTGACTCATGGCTGCGGTGGACGTGTTTCAACAGCAGAACGGCTGCCCCCACGAGCCAGAACCGGTTCCGTCAATTTGTAAACTGCACTAGTGCTTCGTCAAGTTTTGATACTGGGGTCGCCGAAGTCGCCAGACTTTGGACGACATAGAGAAAAATCTCCAAACTCTGGCGAGTTCGGCTACGGAACAACCCCTGTTCTTAGACTTGACCACGCAGTAGAAGGGTCTGAGTCACAGGCGTGGCTACCACCACTTCCAGTTCCACTTGCTCTTCGGTTTTGGCGGCGGAGCGGCAGCGTTCTGTGTTCCGAGCGAAACATTTGATTCGACGGGTTTGCTGAACGAGATGGGTGTGTCCCAGTCTGGCGCCTTAATCGATATTTGACCCGCTGCCGCACCGTCGAACATTCGTTCAGTGGGCAACAAGGCGGTTTTGTCGTTCTGTCGAAACACGGGCGGTTCCAGATAAACGCGAGCGGCAGGCCGTTGGGGGGATTTCAATTTGTGTTCACCGTGCTTAGGAGCAAGGCGTTGCCGAATCATGTTGCCAACGTCGACCACCTGCTTGTGGTCCGGCAGTCTCCATAATTCTTCGGGCAGGGGTGGGTTCGTTTCGATGCCCTCAAACGTCAGTGTGATCACCGAATCCATTTGAGGAAACTGCAGCTTGACCGTTCGAGGAATCAAGTGACCGTTGTAGGACTGATGTCGACTCAGTTGTGCGCGGACCAATGGATTTGCTTCGCTGTCATAGACGGCGTGTTCACGGATGACGCCGCGAATTGTGTCCACTTTGATGACTCGGCGAAGCGGTCGTCCGGACGGGCTGTCTTCGATGGCACTCAGCCACAGTTCCCTTCCTCCGGAAAGACCATGGCTGACTTCGTAGTTGTTGGGATCAAGAGGTTTAACGCCCAGCACCAGCATCAACCAGTTGGGATCGATGTAGGGAACGCCGCTTGGTACTTGCTGAATCAGCGCCGAATCTTCGTGTTTCCACGTCATGACGGCAGCTTCGCCGGGCCTGGAATAAAACCAGCAGCGTTTGTCGTTGGAACCCAGGTCAGCTCGGGCAATCACATTGTCGGCCGTCAGTCGGAAGTGCCGTGGTGCCTGGCAGGCAATGTTTCCCTTCAGACGCACTGGCAGAGTGTTGGGGAGTCGGACCTCCATGCGAGTTGTCGTGCAGCGCCAGCTTTCCAGACCCTGATTCTGACGATTCAGGTAATCGACCAGTTCGTCGCGATTGAGGGTCATCGGCAGGGCTGGATCGACGTACCGGGGTTCTTTCTTTTGCCACGGCAGCTGGCAGCCGCTACAAATCATCAGCGCAACGACTGCAGGCAGAATTCGAAAGAAGTGGTCGATCATTCCATGATCCTGTGCGGCTCTATCCCTGGCCTGTGATGTTGTCACGCGGCGGCTTCGGCGGTTCCGCCAAACAGCTGGTCCTGTAATTGCAGAATCTGTTGATCGGTCAACTCACGCTCTTGCACATCGAATGGCCCTTCGCCACCGCTTCCGTTCAAACGCATGGCGGGTCGGTCATCAATTTCTATCGTCTGTTCCAGAATCAAACGGCGTTTCCGCAGCAGCAGTAACGCCAGCACATACTGATAGTCCTGTTCTACCGTATTCGGAGACTCACACAGCTGCACGAAATATTCAAACAGAGAATCCGGATCAATGAGCTGCGGCCCAGCGTCAGCTTCTGCAGGAACGTGACACATCCAGTGACCGACGGCTGCTTCCGGAGGCCCTGTCCATGCTTCCGCAGAATAGTCGTGTCGTACGATCTTACCGTTTTCTTCTACCAACACAGACCAGCATTCGCTGCCAGCCACCAGCGCTGCACCGGTTTCGGCGCAGATTTTTGAGATAGGACGGATGTTGAAATCCATCGACAAAGATTCCTGGGCCAGATGAGGTGATGATATTCCGTCGAATTTCGTTGGAATGCTAGGACAAACGATGAGATCGGCCAAGATGAACTGTCTGTCGAGCAATAGACTTCATGAACCCAAGCACCGACGGATGGCGAACAGCAACTTCCCCGGGCGATCGACTGCGGTGGAAACACCTGCAGAGCCTGACGGACGACACCAACTGTCCAGTCGACGCCACCCAATCCCCACAGGCTCAGGAAATCACCAAAACAAAGCACCTTTCCCAGTTTGCTGGAATTGTTGCCGTTTTCGGTTGAGTCTGACTGCTTTGCCGGAATAACTTACATGTTCCAGTGTCCGGCTTTGGCCCAAACGGATTTTACGTCGCCAAAACAAGCGGCAAATCTCACATGCCGATTGACTAATGGAATTCAGATGGCATCTAAATAGGTAGGACGTGTGTCTCACCCTTTTTCGCCGCCCGTTTAACAGGCCAATCTCACGAGACGAAAGAAAAGACAATGAAAAGACTCACCCAGTTGGCGGGCATTTGCCTCGCCGTGTGTATCGCAGCACCTGCTCACGCAGTCGACCTGACTCCCATCCCGGCAGTGCCCGGTGTGGTGTTCGGTCCCTCAGTTGGAGGACACGTTCTCGACAGCGCTGTTTACGTTGATGCAGCGCCAGAGCCGCTGTTTACCTGCGTCAAATATGTCGACAAGCGGGAAATGCACCCCTGTGCCGTGCCCAAAATCATTCGTGTCAATGATCCGTGTGCCGTTGATGATCCATGCAACTGCTGCGAGCCCCCCAAGTGCGTTTACATTCTGATCTGTGTGCCACCGTGCGGCTGCGAACAAGTAAGATGCCGACGTGAAGGAGATCGCGTGCGATACGACTATGGCAAGTACGCCGTTGATGTTCGCGTTAAGAAGGGACGTATCGTCGTGGACTATCAGAACTAGTGCGTGTCGCACGGACGTTTAGCGCGTCCAGCGAACAATTTCGCAGCTGAACGGTGTCCAGGGCGCCTACACTTCGGTGAAGCCGTTTTAGTCCTCATAGCTTTTGTTGCAGAAGATTGCAGCACCGGCCACAATTGAAGCATTCCACAGGAAGCAACGTGATTCACGTTGCTTCTTTTTTTTGCAGTCTGAATGCTGTTTGCGTTTTCGAATCAAGGATCTCCGTACCTTGATCGCCGATTTCAACGCCTGGATTCCCACGCGCACCGTCCATCACGTCTGCTACGACGACACTGCTGTGTCCTGGCTGCATCCCTGTCACTATCCGCAGGATCATGCCATTCGCTTAAGAACGGCAGTTTGCCTCGGCTTGCCGGCCGTCCGGCATGAGGAAGAATCTCGAAGGCGGCGAAATCTGAAAGTTACTCGCGCCGCGACGCGATTCACTTCTTCGCCTCCGTAAACCCCCTCAACTGCCGGACCGGAACACCTGGGGCACTATTGTCAGTATTACTGGTTCTTTTTGCGCCAACAGAATTCTCCCGCACCATTGGAAAAGTCGAAACAATGAAATGGACGACGCCCAACCTGGCACGTGTTGATGGATTTTCCAAACGCTATTTATGGAAGGTTCGGTCTGATGATTCCGAACAAACTGATGACGATCCTGATTGCCGGTACTCTGCTTGGTGCATCCGGATGTTCCGGTACCCGACTGAGAAATCTGATCACGCGATCGGACTATGTAAGTCTGGAGGAACTGGAAGCCCAGGACGCTGCTGCCGAGGCGATCGTTGCCGAATCAGAGGAACCTGAATCCAGCGGACAACTGGTGTCCAGCGAACAGGAATTGTCCGCGGACGACGCGACAGCGGGTGAGAAAAAGAAAAAATCCTGGTTCAGCTTCGCCGCCCTGCTCGGACGATCGTCCGACGATTCGGAATTGGGCCCTGACCCATTTGTCGAGGTCGAAGACGTGGGCACGGAAAAAGCGGTCTCGACAGATGTCAGTGATGACATCGATGAGGGATCATCAGCGACAGAAGCAGCTGTGGCCAGGACAACGGAAAAGTACTCAGCCACAATGACAGATATCGAAGACCAGGCGGAAGGCCTGGTCGATCAGCTGGCTGCCGCGGAAGTGGAGGCAGCCATTGATGAACGAGTCAGGCTGCCGGAAATCATGCCAGCCTCAGGGACGACGGCATCCGGTCAGCAGTCGTTCGCCGACTTCATCGCTCAACGTGACGGCACTGTGTCCAGATCTGTGGCAACTGAAGCTCAGTCGGGGCTGACGGAGGCTGTAACGGAAGCCAAACCGAAAAAACCATTCGCAGCGGCAACTGCTGAACCTGCGATTACCCCACTGAAAAAGGCTGACAAACTCAGCGATTTCGACCGATTATTCGGTGAAGCGTCCGCCGTCGCAGATGCACGGACGACCGAAATTCCAGTCAAAGACGCTTTCACATCGGAGTTATTTCCGGAACTCGGTGCACTGATTGCCGACAGCGACGTCAGACCGTCAGCCGCTGAACAAGGTCGTGAACCTGCGACGTCACCGGAGTCTGATTTGCAGAATCCACCGCGACCAGACCTTGAATCTCAGGACTCAGCCGTCGATCCTTTCCAACAGGCTGCCCGGAAACACGGGTTCGCTGAAGCTTCGCGACAGGATCCCTGGGCCGCCTTTACTAAACAGGAGGATGACGGCGCACGGAACAACAGCGATGTTGAACACAACAACGCTGCCGGGGATGATGAATTTTTCTGGGGTCATCAGACGCAGACATCTCAGCCGGAGACGTATCCTGTCGCCGAAAATGCGACCGGGAATTCAGACATACCACTTCCTCAGCCGGTCTTCCAGCCCGTGTCGTCGTCCGATCGGCCATCAAGAGTCACTGGTGGGGCTCAATTGTCGACCGACCTGAGCGCGGGACTTACGATACCGATTTCGGCTGCACCTCAGCCCGTGCCTGGTGCCATCGAGCAGTTCGCGGCAACAGCAGCCAAGCCAGCGTCATGGACGGAAGACCCTTTCGCGGTCTCCGACCCTTCGGATGCAGACTTCGCAGACGCATTTGGTGCAACAATGGCCGTCGCGGCTCCGGAAGCCAAAACCGGCTCCAGCGTGACGGCTACCAGCGGCTGGCCGATGCGGACATGGATCTTTCTGGTTGGATTTGCGGTCGTGGCGTACCTGCTGTTCGCGCCTGCCCGTCAGAATCATCCCAAAGCGTAAGTCCGGCAGGTGACGACGTCGCACTTACCCAACTTCGCCTGATCGAAGCAGGCGCTGCGGCTGAACGGAATCTAGACTCACAGTGAACGAAGCGACCTGATTTGCGGTCGCCTGTCTGCGGGCAGCATTAAATCATTGTGGAGTTAGTCATGACACAGGATCCATGGAGTCGTCCAACCCTCGACGATCTGAAGGACGTGCTGGAAAGCATTGGCAAGCCGGACGTCACGAATCTGCGCACGAATGAGCGACTTGAGCTGTCTGTACCGGCGGAAATCAAGACGCAGCGCGGAAATACGATTTCTGCCATGACCCGCGAAATCAGCCGAACAGGCATTGGGATGCTGCACCGTGGGTCCGTTTCCCCTGGGGAAGCATCAGTACGGATGGCCAGTGAGACTCGCGAGTTCGAATACAAGGTTCTCATCGAATGGTGCCATCCCTGCGATAACGGCATGTTCATGAGCGGTGGACGTTTCCTTTCCGGAGACGAATAAAGCCATCAGCGCAACCTTCCGGTTGTGTCAGTCGTTCCATGCACTGAGGATTTCCCGACAGGGCCCTTGCAGCAAACCTTGACGATCAAGGAATCGGTAGCGATTTAAGTGTTCAAACTTGAACCACGGGATCTGCCGAGGATTCTGTGGAGCTGAACAAACATTCAGCGGAACGCCATTCGCATCGCGATCGTCATCACGCAAAGATTGCCGTTGTTTCGATACGAATAGGGAAAAGAAATAAGATCTCCCTTCTCTCGGCGTGTGCGCATGGTTTCAGATTTCTATAAACGGCAATCCGTTCCGTTGCTGTTTTGTTGTCTCAGCGTGCTGCCCGTCCTGACGTTCCTTGGCGAACAGGTTTCCTCGAACAACGACATTGAAACGTGGCTGCCTCGCAACTGCGAAATCCGCGACAACTACGACGACTTCTGTGATACATTTGGTCGCGACGAAACGATTCTGATTGCGTTCGAAAAGCCATTTCCCGACGCGACCAGATTACAGGCCGCTTCTGATCGGCTGACGGGCCTGCCGGGTGTGTCGGTCTGCTGGACCCGTCGCCGGATCGTGCAATCAATGTTGTCCAACCACGTTCAGCAGGACGTCGCCGACGATCGTCTGGTGAACCTGTTAACGACTCCGGACAACGATCTCGAGACGATGCTGGTTTCGATCAATGAACACGGCATCGCCCATCGCGGCCAGACCGTTGCCGCAGTTCGTGGTCAGCTGGCGTATTGCGGCATGGACAACGCGATACTTGCCGGAGGCCCCATCGTCGCGACACAACTTGATCACCTGGGCAGCCGCAAGCGTGCTTCATTCCTGTTTTCGCTGACGCTGGTCATTTGTCTGGTATTGCTGCGTTTGAACATCGGCTGCTGGAAGACATCCGCGGCCCTAATGCTGACCAACGTGTTCTGCATCGAAATGACGCTCACGTCCATCTGGGCAACGGGCTACGAAATGAACTTTCTGATGTCGTCACTGCCTGTGATGGTCATGGTATTCACGACGGCCGCCGCGATTCACTTTATCGGTCACTACCGACACGAATACCCTCACGAGGATGCCGTGGGCCGTTCCCTGTCCGGAGTGATTCGCCCCAGCAGTTTCGCTGCCTTAACCACAATCATTGGTCTCGTCTGTCTGGCGGTTTCTGACGTGGGCCCGATTCCCGCGTTCGGAGTCGTTGCGGCGATGGGAACTTTCTTTAGTTTCATCATCGGCGTTTTTCTGACGCCGGCGGTGTTGGTCGCGGTTAAGTACACACCATCTTCCGCAACTCTGACACAGGAGCAATCGCTGCAGAAGCTGGCCATGTCCATCGTCAATCGGCCGTGGCGAGTCATGGTGCCTGGACTGATCCTGACAGCTGTATGTGCCATCGGTCTGCAGAATCTCAGGTCGTTGATTGATCCGCTTGAGTTCCTGCCGGAAGACGATCAAGTCGTCCAGGACACTCGCCTGGTGGCTCGAACCTTGACGAGTCCAACGTCGATTGAAGCGGTGGTGGACTTTGGCCAGGCGGACACATCGTTTGTGCATCGTCTACGCGAAATTCGTGATATCGAAGCGGCCGTGACCGAAGTTCCGAATGTGTGCCATGCGTTGTCTCTGGCCGATTTTTTTCCCGAGGAACTTTCCGAAAACACCTTATCGCTGTCAAACCTTGCGTCGTCTTCGGGCAGTTCGGCGGTTGGCGGACTGATGGCGGACGGCAGTCGACTGTGGCGAATTTCTCTGCGTCTTCACAACGATTCTCCGGCATCCCTTAAGCAGACGGTTTCCGTGCTGAAGTCTCGATGTGCGGAATTGCCGGTCACATTTACGGGGATTGGCCCGCTGCTCGAAAATGCTCAGGTGCAGATCTTCGAAGGGTTCTGGAAGAGCTTCGCATCGGCATTTGTACTGATTACGGTTGTCATGATTTTTGCTTTGCGGTCGTTGACGGCCGGACTCGTGGCCATGATTCCCAACCTGACACCGATCCTGCTGGTCTTTGGCGCACTGGGCTGGTGCGACTACCCCATCGACATTGGAATCATGATGACCGCCAGTATCGCACTGGGGCTGGCTGTCGATGGAACGTTTCACTTTTTGTTCAGCTATCGCGACGCTCGCATCCTGCAGAGTTGCCGCTATCGGGCCGTCCGCAAAGCCCTGTTGCAGACGGGCCTGCCGATTATCTCGTCGGCGGTGATTTCCGGGACCGGACTGCTGGCACTGGGCTTGTCTCCGTTTCGGCCGACCATGCGTTTTGGTGTGCTGATGTTCTGTCTGTTGATTGCGGCGTTGGTCGGCGATTTGATTCTGCTCCCGGCTTTTCTGGCCGTGGGTGCACGGCGCAAACGCCTGTCACTACGGACACCCGTTTCGGAACCAAGAACGGATCGCGTGGCTGCCTGATTCAGGGGCCTTGAACCGACGAATTTCGCGCCAGGAATGCCCCCGCCGGGTGCTGCCAGCGGCCTTCGGGCTCTGCCGCCAATCGCAACGCAAAAAACGCGGCCCGAATAGTGTTTTTCCAGCTTATCCGTCCCGTCCGAGCGGTATCACGGCGTGCGGTTTTCTGCTACACTGGTGGCTTCGAAGAATCGACCACTTCACATCGTCACCCTGAGACGCCTCAGGCCGTCCGGAGGCGACCGGTCGATCTCCAGACATGAAGTCCACGCCACGTTCCGTCGCATTATTGGCGACGTCATCGGAAGTAACAGACAATGCAGTTAACCTGTGATCGGGCCCTGTTTTCCTCGGCCTTTCAGACAGCGGCCTCGGCCGTGCCAGCTCGAACTCCCAAAGACGTCCTGCGCAACGTTTACATGCATCTCAGTTCCAGCGGCGTGGAACTGGTTGGTACGGATCAGGAAGTTGCGATTCGTTTCAGCGTCGATGGTGTGACAACAACATCCACCGGCGAGGCGCTGCTTCCCACCGCTCGCGTATCCTCAATTCTGCGTGAGTTGCAGGACGATCAGTTTGACATCAATGTGGAAGAACAGTCACTGACGCTGAAAGCTGCCGGTTCGCAGTTCCGCCTGTCCTCCGAAGACCCACGGGACTTTCCGCCCGTGCCGGAGTTTAACGACAGCGATTACTTCCGGATTCCGGCTTCCGTCTTTCGCCAGATTATCCGTCGAACGTCATTTGCCACAGACGTTGAAAGCACACGTTACGCACTTGGCGGCTTGTTGCTGGAATTCGAGGACGGAAAAGTGACCGTGGCCGCGACCGACAGTCGCCGTCTGGCAGTCGCCACAGCGGCCTGCGAATGCGAAGGCAGTCCTAAGGCTCCGGAGAAGACGACCGTCGTGCCGACCCGGGCGATGGCACTGCTGGAACGATCGATTGATGCCGATGCCGAATTCGTGGACGTAGCCGTTCATGAAAACGAAGTGCTGATGCGGACCGGACGTTGCATCATTTACAGCCGACTGGTGGAAGGCCGGTTTCCAAAATACCAGGACGTCATTCCGGATTCGGGCAGTGTCAGTATTCCCCTGACCGCCAGTCCCTTCCATGCTGCTGTTCGTCAGGCTCAGATCGTCACGGACGAAGAAAGCCGCGGCGTTGACTTTGTATTTGCCGACGCCCTGATGACGCTGTCCAGTCGCGCTCAGGATGTGGGTGAATCGAAAGTTGAACTGCCGATCGAATTTGACCACGAAGAGATTCGTATTACTTTCGACCCACGTTACGTCGCTGATTTCCTGAAAGTGTTGCCACCGGAAACACTGGTTGACCTGCAACTCACCAGCGCTGAGCACGCGGCCGTGTTTCGAGTCGATGATTCCTATACGTATGTGATCATGCCGTTGTCACAGAACCGTTAGTTTGTCTCAGCTCATGTGCTGCAGGACAGGGAGGC